>CAKZLS010000364.1 GCA_937127205.1 uncultured Rhodospirillales bacterium | reverse complement strand
CGTGGAGTCTTCGCTGAGGCCGAGGCCGTCGCGCGTTTCTTTGTCCAGATTGGCCAAGGTAAGGCCGAGAGACGACAGCTGGATTCCGCTGTTTGCGTCTTCATTGCGGTCTTCTTGCGTATTGGCCGAAACCTGCTGGGGCATTTCGCCGACACGGACGTTCAGGTTGACCCTTTTGTCGTCCCGCCACACGCTGACGCGGGTTTTGTCGCCAATCGCGGTGTCCGCCACGACGCGGGTCAGGTCGCGCACCTTGTCGATGTCCTGGCCGCCGAAGCCAAGCACGATGTCGCCTTGCCGCAGACCGGCCTTCTCGGCCGGGCTGTCGGGGGTGACGTTGGCGACCAGAGCGCCCTTAGGCTGTTTTAGCCCCAGGCTTTCCGCCACGTCCGGAGTAACGGGCTGAATCATGACGCCGAGCCATCCGCGCTCCACCGTTCCATTCTCGCGCAAGTCCGCGACGACCTCCTGGGCGATGTTGGAGGGGATAGCGAAACCGATTCCCACATTGCCGCCGTTGGGGCTGAAAATGGCGGTGTTGACGCCGATGACGTTACCCTTGCCATCGAACAACGGACCACCCGAGTTGCCGCTATTGATGGGAGCATCGATCTGGATGAAATCGTCATAAGGTCCGGAACCGATATCCCGACCGCGGGCGGAAATGATGCCGACCGTAGCGGTGCCACCGAGGCCAAAGGGGTTGCCGACGGCGAGCACCCAGTCGCCCACGCGGCTCTTATCGGAGTTACCCCAGGACCGGGCCGGAAGCGCGGTATCGGTCTCAACCTTGAGGACCGCGAGATCGGTTTTTTCATCCGCGCCGATCAGCTTGGCGGGGAACTCTCGCCCGTCTGTAAGGGTGACCTTGATCTCCGACGCATTGGAGACGACGTGGTTGTTGGTCACCACGATCCCCTCGTCGTCTACGATAAATCCGGAGCCCAGTGCGCCCTGCCTCGGGTGCGGGCGCTGGTCACCGTGCGGACCACCCTCCCTCGAGAAACGGTCGAAGAAATCCTTGAACGGACCGTTGCGGAATTGTTCCGGAATCTGGGGTGCCGGGCCGCGCTCACGGGCGATCTTGGTTGCGGTGATCTGAACCACCGATGGGCTGACGTCTTCGATCAAATCGCCGAAACCGTCAGGCGCCGCATGGGCAAATGCCGGCGTCGATGCCATCGGCGTCAGAGCCAGTGCGCTGGCGACCGTCAAGGCGCCCAGAGCCGCCATGCGGCGTCTCGGCCGTTTCAATGTATCTGTGTTGGTAACGATCATGCTCACGGAAAGGCTCCCTATCCAGGAAAACGAAACTCTGTTGGTGGGAGGAATATGGAGCCGCAACCTTACGGTGTTCATACCGGGGCATTACAATTCGTCCACCTGGAGATCGGCCGCGAAAACACGGCACTTTCCAGCTAGACCTGCGGGATTACGTTTGGTTAGGCTTGCCTGAACCTAAAACCGGGCGGATAGATTGGCTCCCGCGGCGGGCCAGATAGATACCGGCAAGAATGACAACGGCACCCACAGCTTGCCATTGTCCCAGGGCTTCGCCGAGGATCAGCCAGGCAAGCACGGCCGCCGCAGCCGGTTGCAGCAACAGGCTGACAGATCCGAAGGCCGCGGGAAGATGTGCCAGAGCGTACGCGATCATGCTTTGGCCGCCGGCATGCGAGATCAACGCCAGTCCAATCAGCATCGTCCACCCGAACAGAGTGGTGGCGATAAGGCTTTCGCCGGATATCAGCGCGACGGGCAGTAATATGGCTCCGGTCACCAGTCCACTCCAGGCCATGATTGTCGCGGTGGAAAAGCGTTCGCGCAGCCGTCCAACCGCGACGATATACGCGGCGTAGAACATCGCGGTGACGACGCCGAAGGCGTCGCCCAGCAAGTGGCCCGCGCCCAAATTGAGGCTCTGACCCATCAGGATGCAGGCTCCGGCGAGGGCCAGGCTCATGCCGATAAGGAAGGTGCGTGAAAAGCGCTGCCCGAATAGAACAAATCCGTACAGGGTGACGAATACCGGCGCGAAGTTCGCCAGAAGCGTGGCATTGGCGACGGATGTGAAGCGGATGGACCAATGCCAAAACGCGAGGTCACCGGCGAAGAACACGCCTGCGGCTATCAAACCGATGTAGTCCGGCCATCCGGCCGGTTGGCGCGGCCTGCGGGGACCACGGCTTTCCATATACTGCCATAGCCAAAGCGCCGGAAGCGCCAGAAAGATTCGGTGAAACGCCGTTGCCGTGGGGCCCAATTCGCTCAGTCGCACGAAAATCGGCGAGAAAGCGATGCCGAGCGCGCCCGCAAGCAGGATCACAAGCGCGATTCGGGCCTTTCGGCCGTCTTCCGCGGCTCGTTCCGGGCCGGACTCTACAACAGACCTTCGCAAGGTGGGCATGGGTGGCTAATATAGGGGTTTGTTTCCCGCCGCCAGTCGGATTATTGCTGATCCGCATGGTCGCGGGGATTGCAGTTTCGAAGGTTCGGATGACCCTCAGTTCATTTTCGGAAATACTGGACTTGCAATCGGTGCGCGGTGGGTCGCCGCTGATCGGTCCCGACGATCCGCCGCCGGTGGAAGTTTTCAATGAGGGGGGAACCGCTCCCATCCTTCTCGTTTGCGATCACGCCAGCCGGGCTATCCCCGAGGCCATGCACTTGCTGGGGCTTGAGCCCGCGGCTCTGGACCTTCACATCGCCTCCGATATCGGGGCCGGCGAACTGACCCGGCTTCTGGCGCGCCGGCTGAACGCGCCGGCGGTGCTGGCGGGGGATTCGCGGCTGTTGATCGACTGCAATCGGCAACCGGGCGATCCGCAATCAATACCCGAGGTGAGCGATGGCGTTGTGATACCGGGCAATCAGGGTCTAAGCGAAGAGGAGCAGGCCGCGCGTGCCGAAGCCTTCCACTGGCCCTATCACCACGCCATCGACAAAGCCTTTGCCCAGTTGCGGCGCACCGGTCCGGAGCCGTTGCTGTTCTCCATACATACATTCACTCCGTCCATGGGCGGGGAGGACCGTTTCTGGGATGTGAGCGTTCTTTGGAACCGGGATCCGCGTATGGCTGTGCCTCTGATCTCCATGCTGCGCGATCACGACCGGTTTAATGTGGGCGACAACGAGCCCTATTCGGGTAAGGAAATCGCTTATACGATCAACCTCCACGCCGGTGCGGCGGGTCTCGCCAATGCCGCCATCGAAGTCCGCCAGGATCATTGCGAGACCCTGGAGGAGCTGACGCGGTGGTCGGAGCTCTTCGGGGACGCACTGGAAGCGCTCTTGGGGATGGATCATCTTCACAAAGTGGAGCACTTCTGAACATGGCTTACGCGGAACCTGCTTTCACCGTTGGCGTGGAAGAAGAATACTTGCTGGTTGACGTCGAGACCCGCGAGCTTGCCACCGATCCGCCCAAGAGTATGTTCAACGAGTGCGAAGCACGCATCCGGGATTTGGTTCGCCCCGAGTTCCTGACATCGCAGATCGAGGTAGGGACCCGGCCCTTCAAGACCGTCAAGGAAGTGCGCAACGATCTCGCCTGGTTGCGCCGCACTGTGGCCGATGTGGCCGCGAAACATGGACTAGCGCCCATCGCCGCGTCGACCCATCCCTTTTCGGAATGGCGGTCCCAGAAGCAAACGGATAAAGCGCGCTACCACATCTTGGCCCGGGACATGCAGACCGTTGCGCGGCGGTTGTTGATCTGCGGCATGCATGTGCATGTGGGCCTCGACGATGATGAACTTCGCATCGACGTGATGAACCAGGTCAGTTATTTCCTGCCGCATCTGTTGGCGCTCAGCACTTCTTCGCCGTTCTGGCGGGGAAAGGACAGCGGATTGAAATGCTATCGCCTGAGCGTCTTCGACGAGTTGCCCCGCACCGGCTTGCCGTCGCGATTCGACTCCTTTGGCGAGTATAAGCGCCATGTGGACGTGTTGGTGGATGGCGGTATTTTCGAAGACGCCAGTATGCTCTGGTGGGATGTCAGACCCAGCGCCAAATTTCCGACGCTTGAGATGCGCATCACCGATGTGTGCACCGTGGTGGATGACGCCATGGCCATCGCCGCCCTTTATCAGTGTATCGTCAGAATGCTGTACCGGCTGCGCCGCGGCAATAAGAGATGGCGGGAGTATGACAGCATGCTGATCGACGAGAACCGCTGGCGGGCCAAACGTTATGGCATCGACGAAGGCCTGATCGATTTCGGCAAGGGCGAGATCGTACCGTGCTCCGATCTCCTTGAGGAATTGATCGAAATGACGGAAGAGGACGCGGAAGCGCTGGAGTGTACTCAGGAACTTCATCGTTGCCGCCGGATCGTGCAACATGGCACAAGCGCGCACCGACAGCTTGCAGTGTATAATAGTGCCATGGAACAGGGAGCAAGCCCGCATGAAGCCACGGTCGGCGTGGTAGATATGTTGATCGCGGAAACGGTCCGCGACCTGTAGAGAACCTATCAAGAAAGGCATTCATGCCGGGGAGGCATGCATGCGAAGGAGGCGTTCATGTACGTTAGGGATATTCTGAGAGACAAAGGCGAAAACGTAGTCTCGCTGGCCACGAATGAACCGGTTGCCAACGGTCTTGCGATGATGGCGGAAAAACACATCGGTGCGGTGCTGATTACCGGTGACGATGGATCCATCGCCGGCATCCTATCGGAGAGAGACATCGTCGCGGCCATACACACTCATGGCGAGGGAGTGTTCGGCAAAACGGTGGGAGAGCTGATGACCGCCAAGGTGGTGACGTGCTCACCCCAGGATCCCATTGTCGCGATCATGGGTATGATGACGGCCAAGCGATTCCGCCATGTTCCGGTTCTCGAAAACGGCAAGCTGGTAGGCTTGATCAGTATCGGCGACGTGGTCAAATTCCGGATCGAGGAGACCGAAGCCGAGGCCGAGGCTCTGCGCAAATACATCGCCTTATAGATCCGATCTTATCGGCATAGATCCGATCTTATCGGCGGAAGTCTACTCTGCAGGCGTTGAGTGCGGGCGGGCCAAGCGCCGGCGGAAGATGTTTGTCAAATCGTCCTGGACGCCAAGTAAGGCCGGAACCACCAGCAGTACCAAAAACGTGGTGACCAGCAGACCGAATACGATGGTTACCGCCATGGGTATGAGGAATTGGGCCTGTAGGCTGGTCTCGAAGATGAGCGGCGTTAGTCCGGCAATGGTGGTTGCCGAGGTCAGAATGACGGCGCGCAGTCGGGCACATGCGCCGTCGACAATGGCGTTTGCGAGAGACCGGCCCTCGGCCAAAAGTTCGTCGATGGTGACCACCAGGATGATCGAATCGTTGACCACGATCCCGCTGAGGCCCAGCAGGGCAACCATACTCATGATGGTCAGTTCGTAGCCGAGAAAATAGTGGCCGAGACTGGCGCCGATGAAGGCCAGCGGAATGATCGACATGACCACCAGCGGACGCGCATAGCTGGAAAAGACCCAGGCGAGAATGATGTAAATCGCCACCAGCGCCACCAGCGAACCGAATTGCATGTCCCCGAAGGTTTGGCTCCGTTCTTCGGCCTTGCCCGCGAACCGGAACGATACTTCATACCGTTTGCCAATTTCGGCTAAGCCGTCACGCCACAAGGCCTCCTCGATGTCGGCCGGGGTTACGGTGGTGGAGTCGATTTCAGCCGTTAGCGCGACTTGGCGGCGGCCGTCTTCACGCTTGATGCTGGCGAACCCGGTTTGGTCGCTGAGCTGGACAATTTCGCTCAACGGAACCTCGGCGCCCCCCGGACTGCGAAGATAGAGCGTTTCCAGCAATCCCATGCTGAGCTGGTCTCGGGGAACGTGGACACGAACGGTTACTTCTTCATCTCCCCGCGGAAAGCGCTTGGCAATCGCTCCTTCAAACACATTTCGAACCTGACGGCCCACCATTTCGGTGTCGAACCCCAAGGCACGACCTCGGGTCGTAACCTCCAAGATGGCTTCCTGCTTGCCATAATGTAGGTCGTCTTCAAGTTCATTAATTCCGGGATAGCGCACGAGCAGGGTCTTGATCTCGTCCGCCGCTGCTCGCAGCGCGGACAGGTCCTTGCCATAGATCCGTAAATCGAGATCGCGTCCGGGCGGTCCCGCGGCCCCGGGTACGAACGTCACGGTGTCGGTGCCGGCAATGGGCTGAACCTTGGCTCGCCAGGTTTCGATGAACGCCTCGGTT
>CAKZLS010000363.1 GCA_937127205.1 uncultured Rhodospirillales bacterium | reverse complement strand
ACGGCTTACATGGACAGCGTTCCGATGGTTGTTGTCTCGGGGCAGGTGCCCACCACCGCCATCGGCAACGACGCCTTCCAGGAAGCCGACGTCGTGGGCGTTACGCGTCCGGTCACCAAGCACAATTTCCTGGTCAAGGATGTCAATGATTTGCCGCTGGTCATGAAAAAGGCGTTCCATATCGCCCGAACCGGCCGCCCCGGTCCGGTGCTGATCGATCTGCCCAAGGACGTGACCATGGGAACCGGCTCGTACGTTCCGCCGGACGACATCACCCACAAGACCTATCGGCCCAAGGTGGACGGCAACGCCCAGGACATCGAGGCGGCGGTGGAGGCCATGGTCAATGCCAAGCGGCCGTTGTTTTACTGCGGTGGCGGCATTGTCAACTCGGGCCCCCACGCATCCGAGTTGCTGACCCAGCTTGTGGATATGACCGGATTTCCGACCACCCTAACGCTGATGGGTCTTGGCGCGCTGCCGGCGTCGCATCCGCAATACCTCGGCATGGTCGGCATGCATGGCACCTACGAATCCAACATGGCCATGCACGAGTGCGATGTGATGATCGCCATCGGATCGCGGTTCGATGACCGGGTGACCGGGCGACTTAACGCGTTTTCGCCCAATTCGACCAAGATCCATGTGGACATCGACCCCTCGTCCATCAACAAGAACGTGATGGTGGATATCGGCATCATTGGCGATACCGGACGCGTGCTCGAACAGATGATCGAAGGTTGGAAGGCCAAGGGCGGCAAATCCGACAAGGGCGCGCTGTCAGCGTGGATGGACAAGATCGATATCTGGCGGAGCCGCGATTGCTTGGCGTTCGTCCAGGACGACACGACGATCAAACCTCAATATGCCATCCAGAGGCTCTATGAACTGACGAAGGGGCGCGACGACGTTTATATCACCACCGAGGTGGGGCAGCATCAGATGTGGGCGGCCCAGCTTTACGGGTTCGAGAAACCGAACCGGTGGCTAACCTCGGGCGGCCTTGGCACGATGGGCTACGGCCTACCGTCTGCCATGGGCGTTCAGGTGGCGCACCCGGACGCCTTGGTAGTGGATATCGCGGGCGAGGCGTCGATCATGATGAACATCCAGGAGATGTCGACCATCGCCCAATACGGGCTGCCGGTAAAGGTGTTCATCCTCAACAACCAGTACATGGGCATGGTGCGCCAGTGGCAAGAACTGCTTCATGGCGGCCGCTACTCGGAGAGCTACATGGCGTCGCTGCCCGATTTCGTGAAACTCGCCGAGGCCTTCGGGGCCGTGGGGCTGCGGGCTGAAAAGCCGGGCGATATGGATGGACTCATCAAGGAGATGATGGCCACGGATAAAGCGGTTATCGCCGACATCCGGGTCGACAAGGCGGAAAACTGCTTCCCGATGATCCCGTCCGGAGCCGCTCACAACGAGATGCTTATGGGGCCCGCCGACAAATCCGAGAAGCCCGTATCTGAAGACGGCATGGTTCTCGTATAAGATCTTCCGAGTACCGTACAACTCGGCGGCGGCGCGCCAAGCGCCGCCATCACTTCCGATCAGCAACGAAACAGCATTAATCGATCATCGGCCGTCCAGCGCCGGAACGTTACTTGGAGCCTTAAGATATGCCGGAGCCCATGAGGGAAGAGCAACACACTATCGCCGTTCTCGTCGACAACGAACCCGGGGTTCTCGCCCGGGTCGTCGGCTTGTTTTCCGGGCGCGGATACAACATCGAAAGCCTGACCGTGGCGGAAACCGATCCGCATGGGAATTTGTCCCGGATCACCATCGTGACATCGGGCACGCCCATGATCATCGAGCAGATCAAGGCGCAGCTCGGTCGGCTGGTACCCGTCCATAAGATCAGTGATCTCACGCTCGAGGGCGATCATGTAGAGCGCGAAATGGCGCTGATCAAGGTTTGCGGCCAGGGCGAGCACAGGGTTGAAGCCCTGCGTATTGCCACCATCTTCCGAGCCCAAGTGATGGACAGCACCAACGAGTCCTTCGTTTTCGAAATCGTAGGCAAGACAAGTAAAGTGGATGCCTTCATCAATCTCATGAAGCCCTTGGGGCTCATCGATGTCGCTCGCACGGGTGTCGCCGCGATCGCCCGCGGGGCAGAGCCAATATAACAATTGACCCAGCTTATTTGGGAGGGATCAAAATGCGCGTTTACTACGATCGAGATGCCGACGTTAATCTCATCAAAGCGAAGAAGGTGGCGATCATCGGCTACGGCAGCCAAGGCCATGCCCATGCATTGAATCTGCGCGACAGCGGTGTCAGCGACGTTGCCGTCGCTCTGAGGCCTGGATCTGCAAGCATTCAGAAAGCCGAGAACGAGGGACTGAAGGTATTAAGCCCTTCGGACGCCGGGAAGTGGGCTGACCTCGTGATGGTCTTGACCCCGGACGAGCTGCAGGCGCAGCTGTACACGGATCATCTTCACGACAATCTAAAGCAAGGCGCGGCGCTGGCTTTTGCTCATGGACTGAACATTCATTTTAGGCTGATCGAACCCCGCGCCGATCTAGACGTATTCATGATCGCGCCCAAGGGGCCCGGCCATACGGTACGTTCCGAGTATCTGCGGGGCGCCGGCGTGCCGTCGCTTGTGGCTGTGGAGCAGAACGCCAGCGGCAACGCCCTGGAATTGGCCTTGTCTTACGCTTCGGGCCTGGGCTCGGGCCGCTCGGGTGTGATCGAAACGACGTTTCGCGAAGAGTGCGAAACCGACCTGTTTGGCGAGCAGTCGGTGTTGTGCGGAGGACTGACATCGCTCATTCTCGCCGGATACGAGACGCTGATCGAGGCCGGATACGCTCCGGAAATGGCCTATTTCGAGTGCCTTCACGAGGTGAAGCTGATTGTTGACCTGATCTACGAGGGCGGCATCGCCAATATGCGTTATTCGATCTCCAATACAGCCGAGTACGGCGACTACGTCAGTGGTCCTAGGATCATCGATGAGGGGGTCAAGGCGCGTATGAAAGAAGTGCTCGACGATATTCAGTCGGGACGGTTCGCTCGTGAGTGGATGCTGGAAAACACCGCTGGGCGCCCGAGCTTCAAGGCGATGCGCCGCCGCGCCGCCGAGCACGACATTGAGGTTGTCGGCGAAAAGCTGCGTGGCATGATGCCGTGGATTGCCGCCGGACGGCTGGTCGACAAGTCCAAGAACTAAAAGACTTCCTCATCGCGAGGTTTCGCCATGGCGATGAAGTACATTGTTGTGAACGGGCCAGATGGGGAGATGCCGGTCATCTTCCCACGGGCCTACTATCACAGTGACGTGGCTCAGCGCTTTGTACCGGCCAAGGTGGTCGCCGCCGGTTTCGTCAGGCTGTCGGAAGGCGCGGCGGAGTGTTACGGCGGCAGCTCAAGTCTGAGGATCGTCTCGCGGCGGCTGCGGGACTCGCAGTTGGTCGCACGCCACTTGAGCGATTCGTAGAGCTTCGACAGCCGCTGATTGAACCACGCTTTGAGCCCTGGTCTGGCCCAATCCCGCTTTTTTGCGACATTCCTGTTGACAATGGCCTGTTACGACTATTTTTAATAGTCTGCAATTAACCTCAATTTAACAGGGAATACTCGAGAATTGCGACTGCGGTTCAATTGTCGAGTAGCGAATATGTTGGAAACGTGCGGCCCCGGGTACAGCGAGATTTCGGGAACAGTCGGTTCTCATTTTTCGTGCGCGCGTGGCACGTTGATCCTTTTTCATCTGACTGGCGGGGGCCTTCGACTTAGGTGCCCCTGAACATTCAAAACTGGGCCGGTTTCCGGCGCATTGAGTGTTCAGGGGAGGTGGTCAAAAATTCCCACACACGGTGCACCTGTTTGATCGAAGGATCGACCCCATGAACAAAGACATAGATACCAACCGCGTTATCATATTCGACACCACCTTGCGCGACGGCGAGCAGTCGCCTGGCGCTTCGATGAACCTAGAAGAAAAGCTGCGAATCGCCCGGGTTCTCGAGGAGATGGGCGTCGACGTGATCGAGGCCGGCTTCCCGATTGCGTCCAACGGCGATTTCGAGGCGGTCCGGGAAATATCCAAGGTCGTGACCGAATCGACGGTCTGCGGCCTGAGCCGCGCTACCCGCGGCGACATCGAACGCGCTGCCGAGGCCATCAAGCCGGCACGGCGTGGGCGGATCCACACCTTCATTTCCACTAGTCCGCTCCACATGAAGCACAAGCTGCAAATGGAGCCGGACGACGTCCACGCGGCGGTGCTAGACAGCGTCAGGCACGCTCGCCGTTTTACGGAAGACGTAGAGTGGTCATGCGAGGACGGTTCGCGGACCGAGCATGATTTTCTTTGCCGCTGCGTCGAGGCGGCGATCGACGCGGGGGCGGGAACGATCAATATTCCCGACACCGTTGGCTATTCGGTACCGGACGAATTCGCCGGGATTATCGACATGCTGCGGAACCGCGTTCCCAACATCGACAAGGCGATAATTTCGGTACATTGCCACAACGATTTGGGCTTGGCGGTCGCCAATTCGCTGGCTGCGGTTCGCGCAGGCGCCCGGCAGGTGGAATGCACCATTAATGGCCTGGGCGAGAGAGCGGGAAACGCCGCGATGGAAGAAATCGTCATGGCGTTTAAAACCCGACCGGATCATGGTCCCTATTTCACCACGATCCGTTCGGAGAACATCATGCGCGCGTCGCGGCTGGTTTCAGCGGTTACCGGTTTCGTCGTCCAGCCCAACAAGGCCATTGTCGGCGCCAATGCGTTCGCTCACGAGTCCGGCATTCACCAAGATGGCATGCTGAAGCACGCCGGCACCTATGAAATCATGACACCGGATTCGGTGGGCTTGACGAAGTCGAAGCTGGTCCTCGGCAAGCATTCCGGCCGCCACGCATTTCGCGAAAAGCTGACGGAGTTGGGCTATGATTTGGGTGACAACGCATTGAGCGACGTGTTCAGCCGGTTCAAGGCTTTGGCGGACGCAAAAAAAGAGGTGTTCGACGAAGATGTGATTGCGCTTGTCGACGACGCAGTGTTTCGCGTCAACGACCGTGTGAAGCTGGTGTCTCTGGCGGTCGAATGCGGCACCCGCAAATCCAAGGCGGCAATGGAACTGGATGTCGACGGTGACGTCCGCGGCTGCGAATCGGCCGGCGACGGTCCGGTCGATTCGGTCTTCCGGTGTATCAAGGAACTGTTTCCGACGGATGCGCGACTGCAGTTGTATCAGGTTCATGCCGTTACCGGAGGAACCGACGCTCAAGCAGAGGTGACTGTTCGCCTGGAGGAAAACGGGCGCACTGTCAACGGCCAAGGGGCCGATACCGATACAGTAGTCGCCTCTGTTAGGGCATATTTGAATGCTTTGAACAAGCTCATGGTTAAACGGGAAAAGACCGCGCCGAGCGCCCTCTCCGCTTAAATGGGTGTAGTCTTTTCTTTCCTGCCGATTTTGCAGTAAGACAGGCTTGGCGCCGAATAACGTCTCCGGCGCTGAGTCACCCCGAAAGATGTAAAAGAGAGTCGTCAAACCAAGCGAGTCACGATGTTCTCACAGATGTTTGGGTTCCTCTCCGCCGACATGGCGATCGATCTAGGAACCGCCAATACCCTAGTCTACGTCAAGGGCAAAGGCATCGTCCTCAATGAACCTTCGGTTGTAGCGATCGCCGAGTTCAAGGGCAAGAAGCAGGTTCTGGCGGTCGGCGAAGAAGCAAAAATGATGCTGGGGCGGACGCCCGGCAACATTCAGGCGATTCGGCCACTGCGCGACGGCGTCATCGCGGATTTCGAAGTGGCCGAGGAAATGATCAAGTATTTCATTCGCAAGGTCCACAACCGGCGCAGTTTCGCGAGCCCACTGGTTATCATCTGCGTACCGTCGGGATCGACGGCGGTTGAACGCAGGGCAATCCAGGAGTCGGCCGAAAGCGCGGGCGCGCGGCGCGTGTTCCTTATCGAGGAACCGATGGCGGCGGCGATCGGCGCGGGCCTGCCGGTAACCGAGCCCACCGGCTCCATGGTCGTTGATATCGGGGGCGGAACGACGGAGGTGGCGGTGCTGTCGCTCGGCGGTATCGTCTATTCCCGAAGCGTTCGGGTCGGCGGCGACAAGATGGACGAGGCCATCATTGCCTACATCCGCCGCAATCACAATTTGCTCATTGGCGAAGGCAGTGCCGAACGAATCAAGGAGGAAATCGGCTCGGCCTGTCCGCCGGAGGACGGCGATGGCCGTACCATGGAAATCAAGGGGCGGGATCTGATGAACGGTGTCCCCAAGGAGCTCGTGATCAGCGAACGTCAAATCGCTGAAAGCCTGGCCGAGCCCGTGGGCGCCATCATCGACGCCGTGAAAGTCGCTCTCGAACATACCGCGCCGGAACTGGCGGCTGACATCGTCGACAAGGGAATCATTCTGACCGGTGGCGGCGCGCTTCTCAGCAATATCGACTATGTGCTGCGCCATGCGACCGGATTGCCGGTGTCGATTGCGGACGACGCGCTTTCCTGCGTGGCGTTGGGAACGGGGCGCGCTTTGGAAGAGATGAAGAGAATGCGGAATGTGCTGAGCAGTATGTATTAGGGCCGCGACATTTTGATTCTTCCGAGCCGCTTTTTAGCATATGCTTTCCTCGTCCGAAGGCCGTGGTTGTGTCTCAGGATCATCGTGAACGACGGTCCGTTTAAATTATAAGGGAACTGGTTTGAGCGAAAGACCAAGATCGGAACTTCGTGCCGCTGGAACCCTCAGGGCGTATGCGCATCGTTTTGCCTACATCGGATTGATCGTCGCGGCGGGCGCGCTGATGATGCTTGGCAAGGCAGATGCTGTGCTGGTGGAAAAGCTCCGGCTCCGAATCATCGATGCGACCGCCCCCATTCTCGATGTTCTGTCGCGTCCCGTTGATGTCGTAACACATACTGTGGAACAAGCGCATGACTGGATGGCGATCCACGACGAAAACGAACGGTTGCGTGAGGATCGCGCCCGGTTGATGCAATGGCAAACGGTGGCTCGCCGGCTGGAGGCCGAAAACGCCGCACTGAAACAATTGCTGCATTTCGTTCCCGAGCCGGAAGGGCGATTCGTGACCGCCCGCGTCGTTGCCGACTCAGGTGGCGCCTTTGCACATAGCCTGCTTCTAAGCGCCGGACTTCGCGACGGCGTCGACAAGGGTCACCCGGTGGTATCCGATGAGGCACTCGTTGGCAGGATTGCCGGAGTGGCGCGGCACTCCGCACGGGTGCTGCTGATTACGGACCTGAATTCCCGCATCCCGGTTTTCGTGGGTCCCACGCGAACGCGGGCAATATTAGCCGGTGATAACACGTCCAGGCCGAAGCTGGTGTATCTCGCTCCCGAGGCTGTTGTTTCGCCCGGGGACCTTATCGCCACGTCCGGTCACGCCGGGGTATTTCCTTCCGGTATACCCGTTGGGATTGTAAACTCGGTCGGTGACGGTGAAATACGGGTCAAACCTTACCTGGAGCGAGAGCGGCTCGAGTACCTGAGAGTGATCGACTATGGGCTGACGGGCATTCTCGGCGGCCCGCCCGCCGCTGCTCCGGTCGCCGTTCCAAATGCCGCCGATCCAAAAGAGGTTGCAGGTTCCCAGGAAGGCACCGAACCATGAGGCCGACTTTCTGGAGCAAGGTCGATACCGCCGCTCGCAAGCTGACACCTTTTGGCTTGACCATGCTCCTTGTTCTGATCGGCGCCGTACCCCTGCATCTTCCGGGAATCGCATCGGTGACACCGTTGTTGCCGCTGATCGGGATTTACTATTGGGCGATTTACCGCCCCGACCTGATGCCGGTGTCGGCGGTGTTCGTGATCGGCATTCTGTATGATGCCCTGAGCGGGACGCCCATGGGCGTGAGTGCCGCCGTGTTCGTGATCGTTCACGGTATCATCGACAGTCAACGGCGATTCTTTGCCGGCAAATCGTTTATGATCATTTGGCTGGGATTCTTCTTGGTCTCTGCTGGCGCGCTCCTGGCCATATGGATTTTGGTATCGGCGTATTACGGTACATTTGTGAAATCGGAGGCTCTGATCTTTCAGTACGTGATCACATTGGGCTGCTTTCCGCTGTTGTCGTGGGCGTTACTGCGCTGGCAGCGGGCGTTCCTCAGACAGGCGTGATATGGACCGGGACTCCGATCGGCATAAGCTGATTTCCCGCCGGATGTTCATGCTGGCTGCGGGCAATGGCGTGTTGATTTCGGCTCTTGCCGGCCGTCTGTATTATTTGCAGGTGCTGGAATCCGAACGATATTCGACACTTGCCGACGAAAATCGAATCAACCTGAGGCTACTCCCTCCGCCGCGTGGCCGGATTGTCGACCGGCTCGGACGCCCCTTGGCCGTTAACCGGCAAGACTACCGGGTTTTTCTCATTGCCGAACAGGCCAGCGACGTGGAGGCAACCCTCGATGCGCTGGGCTCCCTGGTGGAGATAAGTGATGCCGAGCGCAATCGGGTTCTAAAAGAACTGGGGCGGAAGCGGAAGTTCGTTCCCGTCACCGTGCGCGACGGTCTGGACTGGGAAGCGGTCGCCAGGATTGAGGTGAATGCTCCCGACCTTCCCGGAATTTCCATCGACGAGGGACAGAGCAGGTACTATCCGCATGGCGAGATCGGGGCGCATCTGCTCGGGTATGTGGCGGCTGTTTCCGAAAAGGAGCTGACCGGGGATCCCTTGTTGGAGATCCCGGACTTTCGCATCGGCAAGGCCGGAATCGAAAAAGTTCACGACCTGGAGCTTCGCGGAACCGGAGGCAGTTCCGAGGTCGAAGTGAACGCCGTCGGCCGGGTGATCCGTGAATTGGGCCGCACGGAAGGACAGCCCGGTAGCGATATTACGCTAACCATCGATCTGGACCTTCAGCGCTTGGCGCTCGATCGCCTTGAGGGGCAAAGCGGTGCAGCTGTTGTTCTCGATGTCCACACCGGCGAAGTATTGGCAATGGCCTCCAACCCCGGCTTTGATCCGAACGCGTTCAATCGAGGTCTCAGCAATAAGGAATGGCAGGCGCTGATCGGTAATCCGAGAGCCCCGTTGACCAATAAGGCGGTCGCGGGAACGTATGCGCCGGGTTCGACCTTCAAGATGGCGGTCGCTTTGGCCGCCCTGGAAAAAGGCGTCATCACGCCGGATACCAGTTTCAGTTGCTTTGGCCACTTGAAGCTCGGCAACGCGAAGTTTCATTGCTGGAAAAAGTGGGGACACGGGTCGATGGATTTGCGCGAGGCGCTTGCGCAATCCTGCGACGTCTACTTTTACGAAGTGGCGAAACGCACGGGCATCGATCAGATTACCGCCATGTCCAAGAGATTGGGCTTGGGTCAAATCTCGGGAATCGATTTGCCAAACGAACGTTCCGGATTGCTGCCGGATCGAGATTGGAAGATGGCGGCCATCGGGACCCCTTGGCAAATCGGTGAAACACTTATCGCCGGCATCGGTCAGGGATACGTCCTTACCACACCGCTGCAATTGGCCGTGATGACCGCGCGCATCGCCAACGGAGGGTACGCGGTGGAGCCACGCCTCACGCGCGCCGTGATGGGATTGCGAAAACAGGAAGCGCGTTCTGCCGAAGCGGGCGAGGCCCTCGGGTTGGTTCCGGCTCATGTGCAGGTTGTCCGTGACGGCATGAGCCGGGTCGTGAATGGAGCGCGCGGAACGGCCCGGAGTTCCGCGATCAAGGAACCGGGGATGGCGATGGCGGGCAAGACCGGTACGTCGCAGGTGCGCCGGATTACCAAAGCCGAACGCGAAGCCGGCGTATTCAAGAATGAAGATCTGCCTTGGGAACGCCGCGATCATGCTCTGTTCGTGGGGTATGCTCCCGTGGATGCGCCGCGGTACGCCGTCGCGGTCATCGTGGAACACGGAGGCGGCGGGTCTAAAGTGGCCGCGCCCATCGCCAGGGACATCATGATCGCGTCGCAGAGACTGGATGCCCTGCGGCTGGCGGCTGGCGAGGCGGAAATCGGCGATACCGCGCCGGCGCCCCCCGTTGGCGGGGGGACTTAGCACGCCAATGACGGGTAGCGCCTTCGAACGTCAGCAGCTCACTGCCAGCCAGAAACTATTGCAGATTCGCTGGCTGTTCGTCGTTCTGGTGTGCCTCGCCGGCGGAATCGGCGGCGTTATGCTGTATTCGGCTGCCAATGGGGATCTGAACCCCTGGGCCACTCGGCACCTCGTCCGCTTCGGCGTTGGATTGGGGTTGATGATTGCCGTGGCGGTGAGTGATATCCGGCTGTGGTTCCGCTACGCTTACGTCTTTTATTTTGTTTGCCTGGCGTTGCTTGGCGCGGTTGAAATTGCCGGTTCGGTGGGGATGGGGGCCCAACGGTGGATCAACCTGGGATTTATGAACTTGCAGCCGTCGGAGTTGATGAAGATCGCTCTCGTTCTTGCCTTGGCGCGCTATTTTCATGGAGTGACCATCGAGGAGATCGGGCGGCCCGCCGTTCTTCTGGTCCCGCTGTTAATGGTGGCGGCTCCGTCGGGATTGGTGCTGCGGCAACCCGATCTGGGCACCGCGCTCATGCTCGTGATCGCCGCGGGTGCGATGTTTTTCGTTGCCGGAGTTCGGTTATGGAAGTTTGCTCTGGTCTTTGTCTGCGGTGTCGGGGTGCTGCCGGTTATCTGGCAATCGCTTCATGATTACCAGCGCCAGCGCGTTCTCACATTTCTCAACCCCGAACGCGATCCATTGGGAGCCGGCTACCATATCATTCAATCCAAAATCGCGCTTGGCGCGGGCGGCGTGTTCGGCAAGGGGTTCCTGCAAGGAAGCCAGAGCCATCTGAACTTTCTTCCGGAAAAGCAGACCGATTTCGTTTTCACCATGCTTGCCGAGGAGTTCGGATTGGTGGGCGCGCTTGGCTTGCTCGGTGTCTACACACTGATGCTGCTCTACGGCTTCGCGATCGCGGCCTCGTCGCGAAGCTATTTCGGGCGATTGGTGGCGGTCGGTGTGTCGATGACGTTCTTCCTGTATATGTTTATCAACATGGCCATGGTCATGGGCCTTATTCCGGTCGTTGGCGTTCCCCTGCCGCTTTTATCATACGGGGGTACGGCCATGGTGACACTAATGCTGGGCTTTGGCTTTATGATGTCCGTGTATGTACACAGGGACGTGGTCCTTGGCCGCCGGAGCAGCGGCGAAATACTATAATTCTATTGGTACAGTTACCTATTTTGTTTGGAGGTAATTTTCTTCCTTTTCATTTTGGGCAGGGGCTTGATGTTTGCTCCGCATAGAGCGGCGCCATGTTGATATATTTGCGGGTCAACCCCTGGGTCGTGCTGCATTGATTCTTACCTTTGGTTCAGTGAGCGTTTTGCCCTACGCTATCTTGAAGTGAGACTTGCATTGGAAGCCATTACCCGCCGTGAAGGTCTCGTTACGTTTGTTAGTGTCCCAGGGCGTGGTGTAGCTGTGGGTAACCGGCTTGTCGTAGCGACCGTTGCGAGTCAGGCTTAGGCAAGCCGGTTATCCACAGCGGGCGGTCATCGCCGGTCTTGGTTATGGTTTGGGTTTGCAGACCTTAAAACCATGATGGAGACGACGACGATGACCGATAAGAGCATGCTCTTTGAGGAGCTGATTGAGAAGAGTTCCGACATCGATTTTTTGTGCGAGATGATTGGCTTCGCCGCTGATCGTCTGGTGGCGTTGGAGGTTGACGGGCTGTGCGGCGCGGTCCATGGGGAACGCAGCGCGTCGCGGGAGAACCAGCGCAACGGCTACCGCGATCGGCGTTGGCAGACCCGGGCGGGGGCGGTTGATCTGAAGATCCCCAAGCTCAGGAAGGGCCGTTATTTCCCGGTGTTCCTGGAGCCCCGGCGGATGGCGGAGAAGGCGCTGACGGCGGTGATCCAGGAGGCCTATGTCCAGGGCATTTCGACCCGCTCGGTGGACGA
>CAKZLS010000362.1 GCA_937127205.1 uncultured Rhodospirillales bacterium | reverse complement strand
ACCACTGGCAACGCAAGGGGCATCCTTTGAGAAAAACCACAGTCCGGATGCCGGGGCCGTCGTTGAGGGCGCAGCGCTGGATGTCGAAAACGATGCCGGAGGGTTCACCCATTTAACGTTCTCCTCAGAACTTCACGTTGGACGGCAGGCGGGAGTTCTACGAAGCGTGCGCTGAATCCGCCGACGCGGACCATCAGGTTCGGGTAGTTCTCCGGTTCCGCCATGGCTCGCTCCAGATCGCCCGCGTTGACCACGGTGACCATCAGTTGAGCACCTTTTTCAAAATATACCGTGAAGAGGGCTTTGAGTTTCTCAATCTGCCGACCGAACCACTCCGGCGAGAGTTTGAGATTCTGCACCGCACCGGCGTGGATGTCGGGGCGCAGTTTGGTCAGCGAGAGCAGGTTGGCGGTCAGTCCGGAACGATCCATGCCGGGGGCGGCGTTGTTGGCGTTGGCCAGAGAGTCAAAGGCCAGGCGGCCGTCGGCCGAGGCCAGCGTATGCCCACCGAGCACGGTGTTGGCCTGATTGTTGATGATCACGATGAGATAAGAATCGAGTCCGACGCGCGCGGCCTGCGCACGGGTCTTGAGGCAGGTGGCTTCGTGGATGCGGACGGCCATGGCATCGGCCTCGGGATCGTTGTTCCCATACTTGGGCACCGAGAGCAGTTTCTCCCGCAGGGCTTCGCTTCCTTCAAAATTCTGATCGAGCGCCTGAATCAATGCCTCGGCGGTGCACCACTGCTCGTCAAAAACCGCTTTCTTGATCGCGAGGAGGGAGTCTGCGGCATTGATTTGCCCATAGGACTCGAGGGTTCCACCCAGATGAGCCAAACCGCCCCCGAACATCGCTTTGCCCTGTTCGAGGCAATCGTCATAAAGAATGGACCATAGCAAATAGCGGCATTCGCGACCCACGATTTCATATTCGAGCTTTTGTTGCTCGGCCATAAGCGCAATCCAGTAATCGAGGGCTTTTTCATAGGCCGCAAAGAGGTCGTCGAAACTCCGGTAATCCTGGAGCTGACCGAGCTGAGGGCCGCAGATGCGATTCGTAAGCCGTTCCTCGCCGTTTCGGATGAGGCACTCCAGCACTTTGGTGTGGTTGAAGATGCCGGAAGGCGTTCCGAAACTCTTTCGATAAAGAACGTACTCTCCGCAGCCATAGGGCACGTATTGCTCAGCGTCGACCGTCGGAACCTTCATGGCGTGGGCCACGGACGGAACATTGACATCGTCGTTATAAAGAATGGGGAAGGTGCACCCTTCGCCAATGGCGGTCAGCGCTAGCTCGTAGAGTGCCGGATTCTGGTCTTTGTGAAATCGCAGGGAGAGCTGTGGCAGTGGCAAGCGGGTGCGGCGGGTCGCCTCGATGGCCAGACGAGCGAAACGGTCCGCACTGGCTTCGTCGCGCCGCCCGCGACCTCCGATGATGACCCGGTTGTCGTAGGGCGCTCCGTTGTCGTTCATGACGGTCCAAAAGCTGCAAAGCAGATCAAGCGCAGTGTCCTCGGTCAGCACCCCCTTATCCAGATCATGGGAGAGCCAGCCTCCGAGGGCATCGTCCAATCGTCCCCAACTGTAAGCACCGGAGACGACGCCATAGAGAAACACCAGTTGCGTCGCTTCGTGAAAAGAAGCGGGCGGTTTATAGGCGATATTTTCCAGTACCTGGGCGAGTTCCTTCATGGTCTCGGCCTGCTGCCACTTATCGGGATCCGCCGCGAATTCCCGAGCCTGTTTCGCATAGAATCGGCAGACATCCGCGACCAAATCCAGAACCTCCACCATACCTTCAAATAGCGCAGGGTTGTCCGAATGCTTCGCTGCGGCTTCGGCGACCGCATCACGCAGACCGGGAAGACCCAGACGCACTAATTTACCGTTGTCATACATCGGTCCCGTCATTCGCACCAGCGGGTGGGCCGGATTGGCGGCTTCCTTTCCGGCGATGCTGTCATACGGCAACGCCTTTTGCATCGCCTCGGGATACTCGCGTCGGCAGATCTCGGGCAGGCCGTTAGTTTTCCAATAGTCAATGACGGATTCGAGTTCCCTCCGGGTTGCCGCATCCGGCTGTAAATCGTCCATCTTTTTCCGCAGAACTGTCTCGTGGCAGTAATACCCTGCGGAGGCACCAGATCCGGGTGTCAAAGGAAGGAAGCCGACCGCCGGAATATTGTGCTGCCGGGCGTCCCACTCATAAAGCACTTTATCTACCCCCGGGGTGGCGATAAAACGACCGGCTAAAAGGTCATGCGAGGGTTCGATGGGCGAGAGGGCATTGGGAAACATCGCCCGCAGACAGCGTGATTCACGCAGTGCCGGGTCCGCTTCGCGCATTTCACGATGAACCCGTGTAACATCCAGTTCAACCGCAAAAGGCCGTTGAAGGATAGGGTTTGTGCTTTCGCGGCGGTTTTCCAAAAGAGAGTTCACTGAAGGGGTACGTGTGGCTATGTTTCAATTCATTTGACTTACTGGATAAATGATACATCAAGAAGTGTATCTTCAAATATACTATGAGTATTGCATACAACCGGTATTTATGTCGTGGACACCATTGATAAAAAATTAAACTCTATTGATCCACTCATTCTGAAATGGACAGAGCTTTCCTGTGCTCCACACGAAGTGCATCTGGGGATCTATTATCATTTTCCCCCACTCACGGCCCTTCATGGACATGACTTTTATGAAATGTTTCTCATTCTTGAGGGTCAGTTGCTGCACAATACCGGAAAGAAAGGAGCAACGAGAGAAATGGGGGCGGGCCGCCTTCAGTTGATACGTCCGGGTGATCTTCATGGATTCTCAGCAATAGACAGCAAAAGTGTTACCATGGCGAATCTCGCGTTTTCTTCTGAAACCTTTGAGGAGCTACTTGGATTCACCGGATTGACCGCCGAAAGGGATCGGTTGACTTCCGGGCTCTCCCAGCCAGGAATTCGACTTACATCCGCTCAATTACAGGCGGAAACCCACCTGTTACGGACGCTGTTTGCACAGCCTCTCTGCAAGGCAAATCCCGCTCTGCGCGCGCTTCTTGCACAATGGCTGAGCGAATTGGTTCTCCCATTGGAAACGGCTTCCGACACGACACCCGCCTGGTTGTCAGAGCTTTGCATGGCCATGGCTCGAAAGGAAAACTTTCTACAGGGGGTGTCGCGGTTGCAGGAATTGGCGGGTCGTTCCCCCGCGCATATCTCCCGCTCCTTTCGGCGCCATTTACATCAGACACCCTCCGCTTTCGTAAACACCCAAAAACTTGCCTATGCCTGTGAATTACTGGCCAGCGAAAACCTACCCATCATCGAGGTGGCGCTTGAGTCCGGTTTTTCCGATGCCGGATATTTCAATCGCCTTTTCAAAAACCGTTACCAGTGTACCCCTCGAACCTTTCGTGCCCAATGCCGAAACACGCTGCCCTAGTACACTGTAAACCTTAAATCTTCGCATGATCCTCTAATAGTAACCCTGCAA
>CAKZLS010000361.1 GCA_937127205.1 uncultured Rhodospirillales bacterium | reverse complement strand
GCGCGCCCTCCTGCCGAGGGAGCGGGAAACGCGATCGGATGGGTACCATATGTTTAATCCAAACCACTAGGACGCCGACCCTACGTGAAGCCATTCGCTCCAGACATCAATTGTCTTTGGTTCCCGCCCGATGCGAACGCGCCGCCGCCGCCGGACGGTACTCCCGCCGTCCTGTTCCTTCATGGCGTCGGGGAACGGGGAAATGGGTACGGAGAGCTGAGCAAGGTTGCGGACTGGGGTCTTCCCAAGTTCAGGGCGGAGGGCCGGCCGCTTTCCCAGGATCCGTTTCCCTTCGCGGTAATCGCCCCTCAATGTCCGCCCGACAAAACGTGGTGCGATGACGAAGTCTTGGACGCTCTGGACAGGCTTCTGGTCGGGATCAAAGCCAAGGACGACATCGACAACAGCCGGCTTCATCTCAGCGGCTTCAGCATGGGCGGTATCGGAGCCTTCTGTTTCGCGCTCCGCCGCCCCGCCTGTTTCGCCTCGATGTCCGCGGTATGCGGACGCTGCCTCACACCAGACGCGCTAACGTCCCTCGCCCGACTACCGATATGGATCGCTTATGCCGAAGACGATGAAATCACAGAACTCGCACAGGGCTCGAAGATCGCGGCCCAACGACTTGTCAGATATGGAAATTTGATCGACCACCGCTACCGGCTTGGTCATCACGGCGATCTCGGCCCGCATATCCGCACCTGTGACGCCGCCTACGCCGAACCGGAACTGTATCGATGGCTCGGCGCGCGGCGCCTCAGGCCAAACTTGCAAGCCGGTAATAGCGGACATGAATGCTGAACTGGCCCTCTTGGTCCTCCGCTTTACCAGTGATCTTATCGCCATCCGCGACGGCCTCAATCTTGAGCCTGAAGTGGGTGTCCCGCCTGCCGAATAGGGCACGGACCTCGCCATGGACGGTCATGTCGGCCTCGATGCTCAAATGGTCGCCGTCAAGCCGATAGGTACCCTGGGCGAAATGGTCCTTGCTGGCGGTACGGTACCTGCCGGAATCCAAAAACCCAGTCGAGACCCGCTCCCAGCCGTAAGGCCCCAGCATTTCCACTTTCCACACACCATCGACGCTCATTCCTGATCCTTCCGCACTTCGGGCCCTTGGCCTCGGACTTCTACATATGTGCATGGACAAACCGGCGACAATGCCGAGCTGTCGATCCGCGGTGGAGAATAACCGAATGGAAAGCTATTTTGCGGCTCGGCACTCCCGGATGTATATAACTTCTCAGAAACGGCAACCCTCGGCCCAGGAATGGGTCAACCTGAAAGTGAGCGGAACACCTTGAGTACGTATTCCACCGGAACAAAATCGCGCGTCGACAGCCGCAGCGTCTTTCAGCCCAACGCCAAAACGAAACGCAGTTTCACCGGCCATATCGTTGGGTATTACCGGCGCGCCGGTCCAAATTCATGGGACGACTACCACCTCGTTTCCGAGGATGGCGGGCCCACAAACGTGTTCCCATCCGTCAAGGTCCAGGTCGAACCCACAGGCACCCG
Source organism: uncultured Rhodospirillales bacterium (assembly GCA_937127205.1). Taxonomy (GTDB): domain Bacteria; phylum Pseudomonadota; class Alphaproteobacteria; order Rhodospirillales; family Defluviicoccaceae; genus CAKZLS01. The sequence continues at coordinate 5,675 of CAKZLS010000361.1, read as the reverse complement.
GTTCCGCATGCGCAAGGACGGCAAGGTTCTGGTAGTGGAATGGACCCCGGAACCGGGCGCGCATGGCGGCTCGGACGATACCGAGGGCCCGCGCTCAGCCCTGCTGAAAGACTACGTGGGAATCTTCAAGAACAAGGGCGGGATGGGCGCCACCGCCTTCATCGCCAAGACACTCAACCGGTAGAATCATTGACCGCTGACGTTCACTGACTCAAGATCCTGTCGTTCAAGCTGAACTTCCAATAGAACGGCTCAATGACTGCGACTGCCAATACCAGCGACAAATCGCCCGCACCGACGCAACCGAAACGGCTTGTTCGGTATTCACCCGGGTTCGTTGCCTTTTGCATCATCGCCGTGATCATTCTTGTTATCGTCTACTACGCCCTGCTCGATCGATACACGCCGATAACCAGCGAGGGCTATGTTCAGGCGAACGTCACTCAGGTGGCACCGCAAGTGGACGGAATCGTAACCGCTGTCCATGTGAAAGATAATGAATGGGTCAAGGCCGGTACGCCGCTGTTCGAGCTCGACGCCCGACCGTACGCCTACGCCGTCGATCTGCTTCAGGCCGAGTTGGTGCTGGCGCGGAAAGAGGTAAAGCTGCTTGAGCGGGACCTTGACCTCGCCAACGAGCAGATCAAACAGGTTCAGGCAGACCTGACCTTCTCGCAAACGGAATTTGACAGGTTCTCTCAGGCGGCCCGCAAAGGCGCCACGCCGGTGATTCAGGTGGATCAGGCGAAAGACCGCCTGAACGTGAACCGTGCCCTTCTACAAAAGTCCCTGGCGGATCAGGCCAAGGCCCAAGAAAACCTAGCAGCCAAGATTGGTGATACCAACGCGCTTGTGGTGAAAGCGGTGGCGGCGCTCAACAAAGCAAAATACGATTTGGAACAGACGAAAGTCGTTGCGGCGTCTGACGGTTACATAACCAATCTTCAGTTATCCACCGGAACGTACATTAACGCCGGAACGGCGGTGATGACTTTCGTCGACACCGAGGATTGGCGAATTGTAGCGAACTATACGGAAAACAGCTTGCCGCTCATGAAACCAGGCCTTGCGGCCGAGGTGGCCATGGGCATGTATCCGGGACGGATTTTCGACGCCAAGGTCGAGAGCGTGGGTTGGGGTGTCGGCGAAGGTCAGGGCATGCCGTCCGGTGAACTGCCGCTCATCGAGGGTTCCAAGGACTGGGTAAAAGTATCGCAGCGGTTCCCGGTCCGGCTGCGCCTGGAAGACCCCGGCCAGGAAGTCGATATGCGTATTGGCGGCACCATCACGGTCGTCGTCTATCCCACCGAAAACCTTGCGCTCAATGGTTTGGCGCGGTTGTGGCTGAACATCGCCACCTTGCTCAACTTTGTTTACTAAATTTCTATTGAAGCCAGTTGACTTGGAGCCGGTGCGCGGCCGCGCCGACGTCCTTTGAACGGCGACAGCTCGACGGTGGCAGTCACGGCCGAGGCCAGCGATCCAGCCAAGTCGGCGATCGTGTGGACCACAACGGAAACCGTTCGCCGTTCTTCGACCGATGCGCCGAGAGAGGACCCGTCGATTTCCAAACGGCGGGATGAAATGTCCTGAAGATGCGCCAAACGCGTCTGTAGATCCACCAGTTCCTGGGCGTGGCGGGGGTTGCGATAATGGGCCGCAAGTACTTCGAAAGCCTCGGCGATTGTAACGACCGTGTCACCCAAGTGGTCGTTCACACGCCCCCGCAGGGTCTCGTCTTTACTCGAGCGCAGCAACCGATCAAGCAGATTGAGCTCCGCTAACATTTCTTCTAGGTATCCAAGCATTGGCGCGTAGCGCTTTGCGGCGATATGACCGGAACCGACCAGGTACCGGCTGTCTTTCAGCCATGCGGCCGGCTGGCAGAAAGACTGGATAAGGGCTTCCGGAAATTGCGGCACAGCGGTTGGAACGTCGACCGCGCCACTTTCTCCGGTTTGCCAAACCTGCCTCCATGAAACCGCGAGATCTTCCAGGGCGCGCGCGGTGGCTTGCCTGAACTTCATCAAAGGATCGACGGGCCAGATCGATGTTTGGACCAGAACCGCCACCACCGCCGCGACTACCAGCGCCGCGACTCGAGTGATCGCATTGGAGAGGGTCCACTCCGGTCCCTCAAAAATCACAAAAACATAGGGAACCAGCAGCGCCGCCTGCAATCCCATGAACATCATCGTCTCGCGGCCGGCAGCAACATAGACCGCAACGAACATGCCGAGCGCGTACAGACCAAGCAGGATCGGAAGATGGGGACTCTGCATGATGACGAGCACGCCGAACAAACCGTACGCCAAGCAAACTAAGACCCCGAGCAACCCCGAGCCTCCCTTGAAGTAAAGTTGCCCAAGATTGACGGTCAGGCCGAACAATATGGCGTAGAAGGCGAGAAGACTGCTTCCAGGAAAATCCAGGTATAGAATTCCCACCAGCAAAATCAGAATGATCAGTGTAGTTTTGGCGCTGGTCTTGTAGTCGTCCGCGGTGGGCCAAGCGAAAAGATCCGACAGCGAAAAAGCGGCGCGTTCCGGCTTGGCCTTACCGTCGAAGCCGCTTTCCAGGACCGCGTTATAGGCATCCGCAAGCCGCATGTGGTCGGTTAGGGCATGGTTCATGAATTTGATCAGCGTCGCCGCCAGAACCGACGCCTCGGTTTTTTCCCCTTCTCGGAACCGAACTTCCCTTAGCGAATCGACCAGGTTCTCGAGCTTGCGCCGGGTGTCGTCCCCAACATTCTCTGCTCTTCGCCCGTGAAGAGCGGCTTCTGCTAGCTCACCAAAGTGCCACGCGAAATCCGCGACGATATCGGCGACATCCGAAGTGAACGTATCCGGAAGTCCGGCGAATGCCTCCTTGCTCAGCTGCCGCTTTATAACCTGGGTGCGGTCCCAAACCAGCCACAGCCGGAATTTCAGCTCAAATTCGGCCCCGGATGCGCTCCTCAACGTGTGCCTGAGAAGGCCCGACACGTCGGCGATGTTGGATAGCTCCACGGTCAATGCGCGCGGATCCCCCGATTTTTCGCATAGTCGCTCAGCAAGTGCCTGCGCAACGCGGGCAAAGTCGCCGAACACGGCAGCAAGCGTCTCCTGAACGGCATTGGCCGGACTCGTGCGCCATGTAAAGCGATCGAAGAAAGCGGCGACAACGACGGCGATGAATGCCTGGGTCCAGAACGCCGTTATCAAGTCTTCGGGCCGGGCCGAACCGATGGCGACTGTTAATAGCGTCATCGCAATCACGATGCCGCCCAACACCCGGCCAAACGGACCGCGTCCCAAGAACGCGGTCCACAGAAACAGCCACCCCAGCATGCACATCACCAAGGCGACGGGCGCCTCGATGAGAACCCCGCAGAGCAAAAGCGAGACAACTCCGGCAACGAGAATGGCGAAAAAAGCGGGAAATCCGGCTTTGACGACCTGATCGCGGAAAGCCACGAAGATCATGGCAATGATGACAGGCGCAAGATAGCCATAGGATAGGTGAAAGACGAACCCGATCAGGGCGCAGACGATTGAGGCTAGAGTTACCTTCAACGCGAACAGAACCCGAAAGCGCCGGAAGTGATCGGCGAGCGTCAGCACACCCGCATTCTCCGGTTCATCATTTAACCCACTTTGCTATACGCATCACGCATTTCGCGCTTGAGGGTTTTGCCTGCCACGTTGCGGGGGAACTCGTCGTAGAATACCACACCTCGAATGCGCTGGAACTTGGCGCCCACCCGTTCGTTGGTCCAGACGACCAAATCGTCGGCGGAGACCGACTGGCTTTCATTGAGTGCCACCGCGGCGACAGGCACCTCGCCCCAGCGCTCTTCCGGCGCGCCGAACACCGCCACCTCGCGCACCGCCGGATGCTGGATGACCACCTCCTCGATGTCTTTCGGGTACACGTTGACGCCGCCGGAAATGATCATGTCCTTGAGCCGGTCCACCAGGAACAGATAGCCGTCCTCGTCGAGGTAGCCGGCGTCGCCGGTATGCAGCCAGCCATCGATGATGGCCTCGGCGGTCAGATCGGGCCGTTTGTAGTAGCCGGGCATCTGGATCGGACCCCGGCCGACGATCTCGCCGACCTCGCCGGGCGGGCACTCCTTACCGTTTTCGTCGAGTATCCTGATCTCGAAGAACGGCGAGCAGCCCCCGACGGAGCCCTCCTTGCGTTTGGCATCGTGCTTGTCGAGAATGGTGACGAAGCCCTCGGTCAGCCCATAGAGCTCGTAGAACCGGCCGGGCAGAACCTCGTTTAACCGGTGCTTGTGTTCGCGGAGCAACGGGGCCCCGATATTCTGCAGCATCTCCAGGGAGGCCAGCTTATCGGGGTGAAACGCGGGACTGTTGAGCACGGCGATGATTTGCGCCGGCACCATGATGATGTGGGTGACGCTCTCGGCCTCGATTTCGGCGATGACCCGCTCCGCGTCGAACGCTTCGTGCAGCACGTAAGTGCCGCCCACGAACATCCAGGGCATCAGGTCCACCATGGCACCGTTGAAGACGATGGAGCCGGCGTGCATCACCACGCTTTCCGGCGTCATCCGCCACGCCTGGGCGAACAGCATGCAGTACATGGCGCGGACGTAGTGGTTGTGGACGATACCCTTGGGCAGCCCGGTGGTGCCGCTGGAGTACATGATATTGTAAACGTCGTCGTCACCGAGATGGGCATCGGGCGGCTCTTCCCCGGAGGCTTCGGCGACGAAATCCCCATACGCCAGGTAACCGGGAACCTTTGCCCCGTCGCCCACCAGGACATAGCGGTCGCCGGCGATGGCGCTCAGGTCGTCACGGATACGGTCGAAGGTGTCCGCGAACGAAGCGTCGCCAATAACCAGCGCCGTGTCGGAGTCGGCGAGTAGCGTGGCCAAGCCCGTGTCCTGGAGCAACGGGCTGAGCGGCACGATGACGATGCCGGTCTTGGCCGCCGCCCAATAGGCAACCATCAATTCCAGGCAGTTGGGCAGCACGGTCGCGACTTTATCGCCCTTGCCAAGACCGCAGGTCAGCATAGCGTTTGCGAGGGCATTCACGCGGGCATTGAGTTGCCGGTAGGTTAACCGCTGCCGGCCCACCACCAGTGCTGTATGGTCGCCCCGGTAGCGCGCGTGCCGGGTCAGTAGTGAACCGATATTCATGGGCGTACCCCCCAATCATTTTCAATCTTCCTTGCTTGGCAAACAAACTACACCGGGATACATGCCCATCGCCAGCCCTGGAAATCGGCGCGGACGAATGCTAGTGAACGGGATCCGATGCTGTCAGTAAAAGCGAGAGGCCGAGCCATGAATACCGTGATCGCGAAATTCTTTGTCGGCCAAATGGTGCACCACAAGCTGTTCGATTACCGGGGCGTCATCCTCGACGTCGATCCGGCGTACAGCGGCAGCGAAACCTGGTACGAGAAAGTGGCCGTCAGCCGTCCGCCAAAGGACAAGCCTTGGTATCACGTGCTTCAGGACGGAAGCGGCGGGCGCACATACGTCGCCGAGCGCAACCTCGAGCCCGACCCGTCGAGCGACCCCATCCGCCATCCGGACCTGGACGATCACTTCGTGGGTATGAACGACGGCGCCTACATTCTCCGGCGCGCAGGCAACTGACACGCCGGCAACTGAACCGGCGCGACGCCGCGGCCAGACGGATCTGACCGCC
>CAKZLS010000360.1 GCA_937127205.1 uncultured Rhodospirillales bacterium | reverse complement strand
CCCAGCTTCTTGCCTTTGATCTTCCAGTCCACGTACGCCATGGTACCTCCCCTGTCATTCCGAACGCATTTATATATCTGTTTCGGGCTTAGGGTTATTTAGGAAGCCCCCGGAGCAGAATTCAAACGACTTTCGGGACAGCACCCATTTTTTCTGCCAGGCGGCGAATGCCTGAGCGGATGTCGTCCTCGCCAAAGCGCGCGAAACCCAAGATGAGTCCCGCCCGTCCGGGGGACTCACGAAAGTATCGCGAAAGCGGCGGGCATGTCAGGCCGGCATCTTCGAGGGTTGCGGACATGTCTACGTCCTGGCCGTGATCCTTTCCGGTGTCTTGGCCGTAATCGGTTCCAGCCCAGGGCGGTGCAATGACGAGGTGCGTGCCGCTTTCCGCCGCGGAAATGACGGACGCGCTCGGGCACTCGCGGGCCAATGCCTCGAGCAAACAATCTCTCCGCGCCCGGTAGAGCGATCGCATGCGGCGGAGGTGACTGGAGAAGTGTCCGTCATCGAAGAACGCCGCCAACGCCGCTTGAGTAATAAGCGTGGTATGGCCGTCCATGTAGGTCCGCACCGCCACGAGGGCGGGCATCAGGTCCGGCGGCGCCACCACGTAGCCCAGCCGGGCGGCGGGAAACAGGATCCGGCTGAAGGTTCCCACATAGATCACCCGGCCGGCGCGATCGAGGCCCTGGAGAGAGGTGAGCGGCCGGCCATCATAGCGGAATTCGCTGTCGTAGTCGTCCTCGACGATCCAGGCGTCGTTGTCTTCGGCCCAGCGCAGCAGCTCCAGGCGCCGCTGCAGGCTCATGGTGGTTCCGAGCGGATAGTTCCGCGACGGCGTACACAGCACGGCCCGGGCATCGGGCGCGCGCCGATTGCCGTATGCGACGTCGAGACCGCTACCGTCGATGGAGACGGGGACGATTTCGCCGCCAACCGCGCCAAGGGCTCCGTCCACGCCCGGGAAGCCGGGGTCCTCCACCCACACCCGGTCGCCGGGATCGAGCACCACCCGGCAGATCAGATCGAGCGCCTGCTGCGCCCCGGAAACGACCATGACCTGACCGGCGTCGCAGTCGAGCGCCCGGCTGGCGCGCAGAAACGCGGCGATGGCGTGGCGCAACGGGGCATAGCCCATGGGGTCGTCGTTGTGGATCAGCTCCGCGGCGGGGCGCCGCCACACCCGGGCCAGCAGCCGCGACCAAACCGGGAAGGGAAAGGCGTCCGGGTCCGGTTGCCCCGCCGCAAAGGGACGGGCAACGGGTGCCTGTCTGCGCGCGCCGCCCAGCCGCAGTAGCGCTTTTCCACGCTCGGACAGCTTGAGCGCCGGTCGGGACGTCGACGCCTTTCTCTCTGTACCTTTCTCGCCCGGAACCGGATCGGGCAGGGTTTCGGCAACGAAGCTGCCCGCGCCAGTGCGTGCGGCAATGTACCCCTCGGCGGCAAGTTGATCGTAGGCGATGGTCACGGTGTTGCGGCCGACGCCCAGGTGCTTCGCCAGGCTGCGAGACGCGGGCAACTTGCTATGGGCCGCTAGCCGCCCCTCAAGGATGGCTTGGCGCAGTCCCCGATACACTTGGCGATAGAGCGGTCCGTCGCGGTCGTTGAGCGGTATCGCCGCTAGTTCCGAAAGGCCGGAACCATCCGTCTTCATTATTGGCTCCTATAAATGTTTAGAAATGGATCTTTATACAAGACCAATTTCAGCGCAAGGTGCGATCGATCACGGCAACCGAGGAAACAGCCATGTCGAAGTTTACGATCACGCCCCGGACCCGTTTGCGGAGGCTGCATAAACGCGGCGCGTTCGACCACGCCACTGTCCATGCCATTATCGACGAGGGGTACGTCTGTCATGTGGGGGCCCGAATGGCGGACCGGCAAATGGTCCAGCCGACCATCCACTGGCGCGACGCCGACACCCTTTATATCCACGGTTCGAGCAAGAACGGCTTTTTCGCCGCTCTCGAACGGGGCGAGGAAGCCTGCGTCACCATCACCCATTTCGACGGTCTGGTGCTGGCGCGCTCAGCCTTTCATCACTCGGTCAACTACCGCTGCGCGATGATTTTCGGCAAGGCCCGGAAAGTGACCGACGATACCGAGAAGATGGCGGCGCTGGAGGGGCTGATCGAACGCATCGCGCCCGGCCGCTGGAACGAGATCCGCCAACCCGACGCCCAGGAGCTGAAGGCGACCACCGTTCTCGCCTTTGTCATCGACGAGGTTTCGGCCAAGGTTCGTAACGGACCTCCGGTCGACGACGCGGAGGACTACGCCCTGCCGGTGTGGGCCGGGGTGGTTCCGTTCGAACTCCGTTCCGGCGCGCCGATCACCGATCCCGGCCCCGAATGAGTGTCCCGAACACACAATGCTCGACGGAACCAGCGCGACAGGCTAGAACCGGGGCGATTTCACACCCGCAACAGAACACGGCTCGCTTGGTTCCACATGCTAGAACTGTCGCTTACCCACGGACTGACCTTCCCCGATCTCTATGACGACAACGGGATGGTCAAGCTCGACACTGCTTTTCTGACCACCCTGAAAGCCGCCGACCCTGATGTTCACGGTCGGTTATTGGAGGCTCGCGCAACGCCCGAGGCACTGGATGCCAAGTCGGAATCGGATCTATTGTTGGACCTGGCGCCGCATCTCGATGCCTTCCTCGGGGATCTCTTCGGCATCGAGGCCGAACTGAAATCGGCCAGGGGCGAGCACGAACGGCTGTCGCCGATTTACGCCTGCAAGCGGCTGTTCGTGCAGCGCCGCGCGGCCAAGGCTTACAAGCCGGATGTGGCCGCTGACTTCGACGGGCCTACCTTGGAACGGGCCGTCGCCGATCATCTGCAGGAACCGCTGGACCAACTCACCTTCGCCACCAAGGTAATGGCGTGGCTGGAGGACGAAGAGGCCAACGCCGAAGCTCTGGACCTAGCCCTACGCTATGCCGCATGGGCGCTGCATACGCCAGCCGGGCGCAAACGCCACGCCCACGACGTGGTCTTCCGCGCGCCCCAAAAGGTCGATACGGGACACTTGGTGCCGACCGAAACGGTTGCGCCGGACGGCGTCGACGTGGAATGCATGCCCCGGAACCGGTTCGAGCATCGCGACGGCTTCGGGCTCACCGATTTCGGCGCCGACCTGGTGGGCGCCCTCGACGAGGCCAACTACTGCATTCTGTGCCATCACCAGGGCCGTGATTCGTGCTCGAAGGGGCTGAAACACAAGAAAACCGGCGCGTTTACAATCAACACGCTCGGCAACACGCTGACCGGCTGTCCGCTGGAGGAGAAGATCTCGGAGGCCCATGAGGCCAAGATCGCCGGCCGGATAGTCGCAGCGCTGGCCATCATCTGCGTCGACAACCCGATGGTGGCGGCCACCGGCCACCGCATCTGCAACGACTGTATGAAGGCGTGCATTTATCAAAAGCAGGACCCGGTCAATATTCCCGAGGTGGAAACGCGGATCCTCAAGGATGTCCTTGCGCTGCCCTGGGGGTTCGAGATCTACAGCCTGCTTACCCGCTGGAACCCACTGAACCTGCGCCGCCCCCTGCCCTTGCCCGATAGCGGTTACAAAGTGCTGGTTGTGGGACTGGGCCCGGCCGGGTTCTCGCTCTCTCATATGCTGATGAACGAAGGCCATTCCGTCGTCGCCGTCGACGGCGCCAAGATCGAGCCGCTGCCGGCGGATATTTCGGGCGTGGAACAGTCCGGCGATCGCGTTCCCTTCCGGGCGATCCACGACGTGGCGGAAATCTATGAATCCCTGGACGAGCGGGTGATGGCCGGCTTCGGCGGGGTGGCCGAATACGGCATTACCGTGCGCTGGAACAAGAACTTCCTGAAGCTGATCAGGCTGTTGATCGAGCGGCGCGCGCGCCTCACCATGATCGGCGGCGTGCGGTTCGGCGGCGCCATCACGACGCGGTCCGCCTTCGAGATGGGCTTCGACCATATTGCGCTCTGCATGGGCGCCGGCAAACCAACGCTGCTGGGTATTCCCAACGAGCTGGCGCGCGGCGTCCGCCAGGCCTCCGACTTTCTCATGGCCTTGCAACTGACCGGCGCGGCAAAGATGGACTCCGTCGCCAATCTTCAGCTTCGCATGCCGGTGGTGGTGGTGGGCGGCGGGCTGACCGCCGTGGACTCCGCCACCGAGGCGCCGGCCTATTACGTGCGTCAGGTGGAGAAGTTCCTGGTCCGGTTCGAGACGCTGGTGGCGGATAAAGGCGAGGAAACGGTCCGCGCCGCCTGGTCCGAGGAGGACGCCGCCATCGCCGGGGAGTTCCTCGCCCACGCCAGGCAGGTGCGCGACGAACGCAAGGCGGCCGCCGCCGAGGGACGCGAGCCCCATCTCATCGATCTGATCGACCGATGGGGCGGATCTACCGTGGCCTACCGGCGCCGGATGATCGACTCGCCCAGCTATACCCTCAACCACGAAGAAGTGGCCAAGGCCATGGAGCAGGGCGTGCGGTTCGCCGAACTGGTGGCGCCCGCGCACGTGGAGGTGGACGGCTTCGAGCATGTGTCGGCGCTGCGTCTGCGGCGCCAGGTGATTGGCGACGACGGCCGGCCTCGGCCGACGGACGAAGAAGTGGTGTTGCCGGCGCGTTCGATCCTGGTGGCCGCCGGCACCCAGCCCAATACCGTGTTGGCGCGCGAGCAGCCGGACCTGCCCGCGCTCGACGGCAAGTACTTCCAGGCCGCCGATGCCGCCGGACAACCGGTGACGCCGCAATGGTCGGCCAAGCCGATCGTTTCCGAAGTGCTGATGGACACCGGCCTGATGGACATTGGCGGCGACAATGGCCGCATGAGCTTTTTCGGCGACCTCCATCCATCCTTCGCCGGCAATGTGGTCAAGGCCATCGCCAGCGCCAAGCGCGGCTATCCGGTGGTCGACGCC
>CAKZLS010000359.1 GCA_937127205.1 uncultured Rhodospirillales bacterium | reverse complement strand
GTCTAGATCTCTCGCGCAATGCTTTGGTAGCCGGCCAAAACCGGAAACAAAATGGGCCGGCATTGCCGGCCCGAGGCTGGGGAGGAGGGAAAGAGGCGCATCAAGCTGCCTCAGTGACCACCATACGCCGGCAGGCCTGAAAATTTTGTTAAAAGCCGGGCCAATGTGATATACGGCGCGAGAAAGTTCTCTAAATACCCATCTTGCGCCGCCCATTCCGTCAAATCCAGTCCCCCTACTCCTCTCATTCGGGCGGCTCCAACGCAAATAGCGGCGCCGCGATATCACACAATCACCGCGAAGATCTTGCGTTCACGGAACATTCACAATTTTTGTGGGTAAGATTGTGGATAACCCATCCCCGCCATACCAAGCGTAAAGTGAACTCAAGCATTTGAGTACATTGCTCAATAAAGCGGCAATATTATAATCCTTTGATATACATATTATTATTTTTACCCCATGCGGGCTCGACCTGTTCAGCCTGACGCCTTTTCAGCTACGCAACCGACACCCACCGACGATTTGTAAGGTGTGTACAACTTGCGCCTTTAGGTGCGCGTGCGAAGAGGTCGGAAAGCGCGAATATCGAAATATGTCCTTTTGATCAAGTGCGCACCGTTAGATCGGCACAACGCACTAGGATGGCCCAATCACCCGCTACCGTGGCAAGGACACTGTCGGCGGTGGGTGAGGATTGTGCGTGCGTGAATGCCTGCGAGCCCGTTCTCCAAAGACCATTCCCATGATGAGCTTAACAGCGTACTGTTCGACCTCAAGGATCACAGAAGAACAGCATTATAGGGTTGGGCTAGCATGCAATTTCTGTATGCATTTGGGCTTGTTTTGATATGTGTTTTCCTTGGTGCTGCAGGCGGAGATGGTGCGCGCGAACGCCTTCCGGGCATCATGGGAAGCGACGATCGGGTTATTCTCGACACCTCGGCGTGGCCTTGGGCCGCCGTCGGGAGGGTCAACCGCGAGACCGGCGGTTTCTGCACCGGCACGCTGGTGGCCGCCAATCTCGTTCTCACTGCGGCCCATTGCTTGTACAACAATCGGACCGGTAAGCGCGTTGCCCCTCACACCCTTCATTTTGTTGGGGGCTACCGTCGCGGGAAATATGTTGCTCATGCGGTTGCGCGTGCCGCATTCCATCCGGCGGCGTTCGCTTTCCGTGGCACCAACGGGCTGGAACGGGCGGCCAACGACTGGGCGGTTCTGGTACTGGCCGCGCCGATCGCCACAAAACCGATTCCGGTGCGAAGCCTTTCGGCTCAAAATCTCACGTCGCTTCCCCGAGATCGACTGATGAGGGCGGGATACAGTCAGGACAGACCCCACCTCTTGTCGCTCCACAACGGCTGCGGTGTCGCCGGCGATGTAAACGGCGGTCCGGTGTTGATCCACACATGCGACGCCACCCGCGGAGACTCGGGCTCCCCGCTGATTATCATGACCAATGAAGGTCCGTTTGTTGTGGGTATGATTATGGGGGTCACCAAAGCAGGAAATGACGAGCGAGGCCTCGCCGTCCACGCTTCCGCTTTCCTCGAAACTCTTGATAAGTATCGCAAATGATCGATCATCTGCGCTCGATCAACGGCGCCTCGGTATGAAGATCGCAATAACATCCGGCGTGAACTACTTGTTGAGACTTCTCCAAACCCAGGGTGGCTCAAACTCCCCTTTCCACATGCCTCGCTTTGCATTTTTAGCCCGGTGTTCCGTGCGGATGTAATTGAGGGACTGCTGCCGGTCAGCCATCGCCCAGCCCGCTTTCACCATTGCGCGGCCAACATCCGAGCCATCGGCATAGCAGATAGCGATCCATTGACCACGGTTGTCCCGCCCCCGGGGCTTGCATGCAATCCGTTCGATACCGGAAACTAAATCGTGCATCCTCGACTTGGAAATCTTGCCGCACTCGATCTCCTCGTCCGGCCAATCGCACGTCTGCCCCAGCTCGGGAGCGTCAACTCCGTAAAGGCGAACCTTTTGGCCGCCAATCATCAGCGTGTTTCCATCGAAAGCCTCGGCCTCACCGTAAAGGTCGGCGTGGCTGGGCGCTATCGTCAATGCAACAACGACCACCGCGCCCAAAAGCGTTACAATTGCTTGTGAATTATTCAATGACACGGTCGAAAGGGCCCCAATTCGCACAATCCGTGCCTGAGGATTACCCAAACAGCCCTCCGCCGCAATGACGCCCGTCACACCCAGCAAATCAGAAACCCTGGAACAGCCCCTCCCCTGCATCCTCACCGTATCGTCGTGGTTCTAACATGGACGGGCAGACCTTCGACCGGCTATTAGGGAAGCAATACGCAACGGTGCCAGTCGGCATCATCGGAGAACCTAAGTGAAAACGGTCAAACCGCCTGGGACATCGCAAAACGCGCCGCCACGGGAAGCGCGATTGACGGCTGCGTTTCCGGCCGCTGATGGCCGGTCACGCTTCACCATGGTTTTGCCGCCCGGAACACTCAAAGATCCCGGCGTCCGCGCCTTGGTGCGTGGCGAAACCGAACGCGGTGGCTACGAATACCCAACCCGCGCCTTTATCGATGCCCACCTCGGCCCCGAAGACCTGTTTATCGACATCGGCGCACACTGGGGGATCTACAGCCTTCATGCCGCCACCCGGCATCGTGGCAACGTCCGTGTCCTGGCAGTCGAGGCTCACCCCGGCAACATTGGGCCGCTGACCCAAAGCGTGATGGGGAACGGGTTGGGCGCATCCGTGGAGGTGATCTGCGTCGCGGCAGGAGCAGCACCCGGGTCGGCACCGCTGGTATTCAATTCCACCATGGGTCACAGTCTCTACGGTCTCGGCCTGCCAGAGGGCGCCGGACGGTTGGGCGAAGTTACCGTTCCCGTGCTGCCGCTGGACCTGCTGCTGGCCGAGCGGCCCGAACGCGCCGAACGCCGGATGATCTTGAAGATCGATGTGGAAGGATACGAGCCCGAGGTCATCGAGGGCGCCAGCGCAACACTTAACGCGGGACGCGTCGCCGCCGTCATCTGGGAGCACGGTTCGGCATTTCAGACCGGCGAGCGGAGGGAGGCGATGATGGCCATGTGCCGGGCGCTCGAAGCTCACGGGTACCGCCAGTTCCGCTTTCCGCACCCCACCATGGGAGGGCCGCTTGTGCCCTTTGCGCCGACGCCCGAATGCTACAATGTCTTTGCCCTCGCCCCGGACCTGCAACGCCTACCGGTCTATGACAAGCCCAAGCGCCAACCCGAACCCGTGCCGCCGCTGGAACGCTCGTCCGAAGACCCGGGCACCCGCGCGGCGACCACGGAGATGCTCATGGCATTGAAGGCCACCGACGCCGCGCGCTGGGCGGACTTCGAAGCCATGCGAGAAGGCGCCGGCGAACGCGCCGCCTGGGCTGCCCGATGGATCGAGCCGGGCGCGCATGTGCTCGACATCGGCGCCGGGGTCATGGCCCTGTCCGACGTGCTCCCGCCAGGTTGCGCCTACGTTCCCGCCGACCTCCTGCCCTTTGACCCCGCGACCATCGTTATCGACCTTAACGAGGGGGGCTTTCCGGGGGGTACATATGATGTGGCGGTGATGCTGGATGTGCTCGAACTCGTGCATGACGGCGAACGTTTGCTGCGACAGGTGGCGAATGCGGCGTCCCATCTCATCGTTAGTTACCGCCCCGCAGGCACGCTGCCGGTTAAGCAGCGTCGCGCATCCGGATACGTCAATGACCTCACCGTCGCGGAGTTGGAAACTCTTCTCGAGATCACAGAGTGGCGAATGCAAAATCGAGCGGAGATTGGCGAGCGAATTCTGTTCGACTGCAGAACCGGCGGGTAGGTTGCGATCGACTAGCAAGACGAGGTGCTGATTCAGCGCCTTTGGGCTCTCTGGCGGCCATCCACTTGCCATTGCATATACCGATGAACAAATGCCACACTTGCAGCATACTTAATAGCGACTCGATCAAGGGCTAGGTTCGACAGGCGAGAGAGCGGTGGAACCCATACTGAGTTTTTTCAAGACCATGGCCGATCGCGTGCTCGGCGGTGACTGGGTGGCGGTTGGCGGGCTAATCTGGATCTTTATCGCTATCGTGGTCATCGCGGTCGTAGCGGTATGGATCAGACGCCGGCAGTGGGAGAAGGAAATCAAGCAAGAGCGTCTGGCGTCCGCCTTCGACCGCGCCGCCCGGGTGCGCGGTTCTGGCACCGGCGAGCAAGGCAAACCCTATTCGGTCTACGGCCCTCGGTCGTGGGGCGAAGATCGCTAGCGCTTTGGTTCGACACCGAACACCCCAAGGTGTTGCACGATAGTGTTTTGCTAGCCCGGTTCATCGAACGACTTCGGTGAACGGCTCCACCCTAGATCTTGGATGCCGTACCGGCGACTCCATTGCGAAGGATTTCATCGACAAAGGCTTTGCTGTCAGCGGAGGCGATTTCTCAATCGGCCATGCAGGAACGGGAGAAGGCGCGGTTTACCGGCGCGGAGTGGATCCTAGCAGACATGTGCTATTACCATCGATGCGGTCAGTGAGAATTGGTCACCGTTTGAGGTGATCATCAATGCGGTATGCGACACATTGGTTTTCCGCAACTCAATAACGAGGAAGGGGCGCGAATACATAATTTCGCGATTTTCACGCCCCAATGCTCTCGTCTAAAGGCCGCGCTCCCAATCAGATACTTGCTGCTCGGCCTCGTCCCGAGCAATGCCATAGCGTTCCTGAACCCGCCCGACCAACTCTTCACGATGGCCCTCGGCGACTTCAAGGTCATCATCCGTAAGCTTGCCCCATTTCTGTCGAGCTTGACCTTTGATTTGCTTCCAGTTGCCCTTGATTTCATCCCAGTTCATCGATCTCTCCGTAAGCGCTTGGTGAACCCGCTCTGGCGAGGTGAAGGGCCCGTAAATTACGCTG
>CAKZLS010000358.1 GCA_937127205.1 uncultured Rhodospirillales bacterium | reverse complement strand
GACGAGGTGGTGCTCGCGCCTCCCGGAACCATTCCCCGCACCTCCAGCGGCAAGATCCGGCGCGCCGCCAGCCGCCAAGTCTACGAAAACCAAGAGATCGGGCGGCCGCAAGACCCACCGTGGCGACAGGTTCTTCGGGTTTTCCTTGACGCGTTGGGTTCGCGGGCACGACATTGGCGATCGGCGGCGTCGGCGTGGCTGTTCGCCTGTTACGCATGGCTGGCGTCGTGTCTCTTGGTTCCCGTTGCCTGGATCTCGGCCATGGTCCTGCCGGGCGTAGCGGCGCGGTGGCGGGTGCTGAGGCTGTTAGCGCGAACGCTCGCGGCCGTGACCGGTATCCGCATTCGGGTCGACGGTTTGGAGAACCTGCCGGAGGAACCTTGTGTGTTGTGCGCCAACCATTCGAGTTATCTCGATGGGACGGTTATGGTTGCCGCCCTTCCCCGTCCGATAGGATTTGTGGCCAAGGCGGAGCTGGCCGGATCATGGGTGATGCGGCAGCTGCTCGAGCGAATCGGCACGCTGTTTGTCCACCGCTTCAACATGCGCGCGGGGCAGGCCGATCATAAGGCGGTCCAACGCGCTGTCGCCGACGGGCGCACACCACTGTATTTTCCGGAGGGAACACTTCGCCGGATGCCGGGACTGTTACCCTTTCACATGGGTGCCTTCGCGACGGCCGTAGAGACCGAGTCGATGGTCATTCCCATCGCCATTCGAGGCACGCGCTCCCTGCTGCGGGATGGTTCACTGTTCCCGCGCCGGAGCGATATCGCGATCACGATCTGTCCGCCCGTGGCGCCGGACACTGCGGGCACATCCTGGGACAAAACGGTGACGCTTCGCGATCGTGTTCGCGCCGCCATTCTCGAGCATTGTGGCGAGCCTGACCTTGAGCGCGAAAGGGTGGAGTGGTGACCGATCGCCGACCCGGCAGCCGATGCCTTTGACATGCCAAAATTACCGGTTCATCTTTTCACCGAGCGAAACTATCGAGGCCGGGTTTGGTTGCCCATGCGAGGCTCACGAGACGACGTACTGACCGTTCCCAACCTGCTGTCGTTCTATCGACTGGCGATGGCGCCGATCATCATTGCGCTTGCGCTGACCGAACAGCGGACGGCGTTCATCGTCTTGCTGTGCATTAGTTTTGTCACCGACGTGCTGGACGGGTACATCGCCCGCACCTGGAACCTGGCCACGCCGTTGGGCGCCTGGCTTGACTCAATCGCCGATGAATTGACCTACGTGGCCGCCCTCGTCGGGATCTTTCAGTTCGAATACCAGGCGCTCCAACCGCACATTTCCATGCTGTATATGTTCATCGGATTTGTCGTGCTCGCAGCGCTGGTTCCAATGGTAAAATTTAGGAAAGCGCCGTCGTTTCATCTGTATTCGTTCAAAGCCAATGCCTTGCTCCAGGGTGTTTTCATCGTCACCCTGTTTGTCTTCGGATTTAACCCATATCTGTACTATCTGGCGATGGCGGTCGGAATTCTGGCCTGTCTCGAGGCAATCGGGGTCGCCCTAGTCATCGACAAACCGATCTCCAATGCCCGCAGCCTGTTCTGGGTCCTGGGTCAACGCAACCGCACGCCATGACATCGCGGGTGTTGCCGCCGGATATGATGGATCAACTGGAATGCCGGCTTGGAAGTCTCCAGGCCCGCCAGCGCCTTGCGATCGAGCGCGATTACGAGGAGCGGATTTTTGGGCCCGGGCTCCACTTCTTTCATGTGAAGAAATGGTACTCAGCCCACGGCGTGATCGCCGGTGCACTCAAACTTATGGGCCTCTACGGCCGCGGGCGGCGGAACGCCTGCGACGGTCAGGTCCGCCGTCACGTCGTCCGCTCGCGGGCCCTGCCGCCCGCCTTCGATGGCTTCACCATCCTTCACATCAGTGATCCGCATGTGGACCTGAACCCAAGGGCTGTGAACCGCATCATCGACCTCCTGCCCAATCTCGCCTATGACATTTGTGTCCTGACCGGCGACTACCGCGGCCATACGTACGGCCCCTTCGAGCACACCCTCGAAGTCCTGGCGCGCATCCGGACCCAACTCACCGCCCCGGTCTACGGTGTCCTCGGCAATCACGATAGCGTGCGCATGGTGCCGGGCCTGGAAGATCTGGGGATCCAGATGCTGATCAACGAAGTGGTGTCCATCGCGCGGGGCCCCGAGCGTATCCATGTGGCGGGGATCGACGATGCCCATTCCATTCGCCTGGACGACATTGACAAGGTTGCGTCGGAGATCCCAGCCGACGGATTTTCGATCCTGCTGTCCCATACGCCCGAAGTGTACCGGCAGGCGGCTCATGCCGGTTTCGATCTGCTGCTGGGCGGGGCACACTCACGGCGGCCAGATCTGCCTTACCGGCGCCATTCCCATTACGCTCGATGCGGCTCTGCCCAGACACATGGGTGCCGGATCGTGGCGGTATCATGCTATGGCTGGCTACACGTCCGTGGGCGCCGGATCGTCCATTGTACCCGTGCGCTTCAATTGTCTCCCCGAGATCACCTTACATCACCTCATACCAACCATTGATACAGACCCATTGTGATCGTGTTTCCCGCATCCTCGGCAGGAGGGGCAA
>CAKZLS010000357.1 GCA_937127205.1 uncultured Rhodospirillales bacterium | reverse complement strand
CGTGCTCTAAACTATTGATTTTTAGAGCAAGTAAATCCGATCAAGTGATTCCACTTGAACCGATATTGCTCTAATCGGTACCGCTGAAGTAGTCCCAATATCTAAAAGGATCGTGAGGGTTGACGGCGGCCTCGGCCGATCGTGTCGTTGCCAAGTCGTCATTTTCGCGAATCAAACCCATGGGCTTCGAGGCCGGGGCCTCGGCACGATTGGGCAACTCAGTCACACAATACCAGTTGTGCTGCATTTTAGCCTCCAGAACCTTAACCAGACGCCGCCAAACACCTACGGTGCGGAGCGGTCATTCCGGTCGGCATTTTGTTTCATTCGTAACGTGGTCTAATAGCCTCCCAGCTATAAGTGATAGTCGGCCACGCTCAGGCTGCCCAGTCAACTTTTAATATTGATGCGCTGGACTTTGTAACGTTTCTGTTGCAAAAGCATCACGTGTTCCGCTACCTGCGGTCCACCCCATCATTATCAGCCACTGCTGGTATCCGCTGTCGAAGAGGTCGCCGCTACACGCGGATGCCGGTGCTGTAAGTGCCCACGCGGCGGTGATGCCGGACGGGAGTGACGGTGTCCGCGCGGCAACCGGGATTGCGTTTTTCCATCTTGCCGCCGGCGTGTTCGCGGCTGAACCCGTGTGTGTACTGTGAGAAGGCGCGTCCGCCGTTGCAGGTTAGCCTGACGGTGTATTGCTCTCCGAAGGCGGCGGCGAGAATGGCACCGGTTTCTCCCGTACCGTGTCCCAGTGTGTAGACGGTGATCCCCAGTGCCGTTATGACCGCGCCAATCGCGCCACTACTCCGCCCACTGAGTCGGACCATGGTAAGACACCTTCGCCGAGAGGATTACCTTGGCTTCAGTATCCAAAAATTAGGTTACCAATTGGTAAAGATCGTCGCGTTTCGCCGAGTTTTCCTTAGATTAATCGTTGTTGGCGCGGGCCAGAACCACAAGCGAGCGGGATTGCACCAAGTAGGTGCTTCCGTCTTCATAGGCATCGCTGTTGGTCATCGGGTCGTCGCGGTCGGTGTCAATACACAGCGTCCATCTATGCCCAACCGCCAACGTTGGCAGTGTCCAGTCGATAGCGTCGGTGTGAGCGTTGAGGATCACCATGAAGCTGTCGTCCGGTTGCGGTTCACCACTGGCGGTCAAATGATATTCACCGGCCTCGCCACGGATCAAAAAGCCCAGCGACCGGGCGCCGCCATCCCCCCAGTCGCCCTCTGTCATCTCGAACCCCTCGGGTTTCAGCCAAGTTATATCCTGGATATCCGTTCCGGGAATGAACCGCGCATGAAAAAACCGCGCCCGGTGAAAGACGATGTGGTCGCGCCGGAAGCGTATCAAGGATTGGACGAAGGCAAGAAAGTCCCTGCCCTCGTCGTCGATCCCTTCCCAATCGAGCCAACTGACCTCGTTATCGTGGCAATAGGCGTTGTTGTTTCCTCCTTGACTGCGGCCGAATTCGTCGCCGGCGACCAGCATGGGAAGTCCTTGAGACAGCAGCAGTGTTGCCATCATATTGCGGCGCTGCTTCACCCGCAATTTGCGGATCTCAGGGTCGTCGGTGGGCCCCTCTTCTCCACAGTTCCAGGAATTGTTGTTGTCGGTGCCGTCGCGGCTGTCTTCCTGGTTTGCGTCATTATGCTTGCCGTTGTAGCTGACGGCGTCGGCGAGGGTGAACCCGTCATGGGCGGTGATAAAATTCACCGTGGCCCAGGTTCGCCGGCCATGTGAGTCGAACAGGTCGCTCGAACCGGTGATCCGCGAGGCGAGCTCGGCGACCTCGCCCTCATCGCTCTTCCAAAACCGCCGGACCGTGTCGCGGTATCGATCGTTCCACTCCCCCCATCCGGCCGGAAAGCCCCCCAGCCTGTAACCACCATCGCCCACGTCCCACGGCTCGGCGATCAACTTTGCCCGGGTCAGGACCGGATCCTGCCGCATCGCGTCCAGGAAGCCGGCGTGAGGGTCGAATCCACCCAGTCCGTCGCGGGCCAGCGTGGTTGCGAGATCGAAGCGGAACCCGTCCACATGCATCTCCTGGACCCAGTAGCGCAGTGAGTCCATGACCATCTGCAGCACCCTCGGATGGCGAAGGTCGAGGGCGTTGCCACAGCCGGTAAAATCCATGTAATAGCGCTCGTCGCCGGGAACGAGGTGGTAGTACGACGCATTGTCGACGCCGCGCCAGGATAGCGTCGGTCCCATCTGGTTGCCTTCGGCGGTGTG
>CAKZLS010000356.1 GCA_937127205.1 uncultured Rhodospirillales bacterium | reverse complement strand
GCGAGGCGGTCGTGAAGATTGCCGTCCGGATCCCACAACACATCGTCCGGGAACGGATCGGGCGCGGTTGCACTCTTGGTCACCACAAAGCCGCGCGGCTCTCCGGAAAGTCGGCCCAGGGCCGCCCGGAGCAAGGAAAGCGACTTCGCGCCGGGTAGCAATACCTCGTCGCCGACCATTAGAAATAGGGTGTGATCGGGACCCGAAATGAGGTCGCGGAGCCGGACGGCACCATTCCGCCCCACCAGGCCTGCCGCCTCGCCAACGCGGTATCCGATTTTGGTTCGGGAGGCCAGCAGCGCGGGCCCGGCGCCGATCTCGGCAACGATGGGGCTGTAGTCATACCCGAAGTGCAATTCCGATTCGGCCAGCGCGGCGAAATCCTGACCTTCCGGCGTCGAAAGGAAGTCTACGGCTTTTTGCCGCGCCTCGTAACCGGACCTAGACACCGTGACCTCGGCCTCGTCGCCGGATCGCACAATGGCCTGGGCGACCGGCCGGCGTTCGGCCTCGTAGGAATGCATGAGCGTCTCTGTGGCCTTGCCGTTGACAGCCAAGGCCAGCTTCCAGCCGAGATTGTAGGCATCCTGGATGCCGATGTTCATGCCATGACCCTCAATGGGGTTCGAAGCATGGGCGGCATCGCCGGCGATTATTACCCGGCCGGCGCGGAACCGCCTGGCAACGCGAGAATGGGCGTGAAAAAATCTCGGTTCGTCAATGTCGCCCAATTCCGCACCCGGCGACATCGCCATTAATCGATCACCGACATCCTGCAAGACGTCGGACTTGCCGGGGTCGGGCCGGAAATAGATCCGCCAACGGTCCTCTCCGAGTGGAAACGGGATGACCACTGGTGGACTGAGCTGTGCGCAGGTAATATCGCGGGGATGCCGCCAGCCGGAAATATGGCCATCCACCACGCCCCAGAGCATTTCGTATTCCTTGCCAACGAAGGAGTCGTTGATGGCGTCGCGCACCGGGCTATTCAGGCCGTCGGTGCCCACCACCCAGCCGACGGCCATCACCCGTTCGCCCGCGCCGGCAGACCGGAGCCGGGCACGAATGCGGGTCTCCGTTTGTTCAAGACCCAGGAACTCCACGCCACGCTCCACCCGCCCGCCGAGTTGCTCGAGGCGTTCAATGAGGAGGCGCTCGGTTTCGTTTTCCGGAATCGATAGGATGTAAGGGTACGGCGTATCCAGATGGTCGAAGCGATAGCCCGCCACACGTTCGGCTTCGGAATAGACATCGATACCCTGCACCACTTGGCCACGTTGCAAAAAGGCGTCATCCATTCCGAGACCGGCAAAAACTTCCAAGGTCCGCGATTTGATAAAGATCGCCCGGTCCCAGCCCCGCGGCTCGGTGAGCCGGTCGATCAGTTGAAACGGCACACCGCGCCTGGCCAGCTCGATGCCGAGCACCAGCCCGGTGGGCCCGGCTCCGACAATGAGAACGGCATGCTTCTCCAATGCTGGCATATCAAATTCCTCCTTACCTCAAACCCCGTAGTATTCCCGGTACCATGTAATGAACCGGGGGATGCCCTCGCCGATCGTCGTTTTTGGATCGAAACCGAAGTCGCGGCGGCTGGCTTCGATGTCGGCGTAGGTTTCCTTCACGTCGCCGGCTTGCATGGGCAGGAATTCCATGCTGGCTTTGCGGCCGAGCGACTCTTCGATTTGCCCGATAAAGTCCATCAGCGCCTCGGAGCGGTGATTGCCGAGGTTGTAGACCTGGTGCGGTCCGGGCACGCCGTCGGCGGACGGTGGGCGCTTCAGGCAACCAAGGATGCCCTCAACGATATCGTCAATGTAGGTAAAGTCGCGGCGCATGTGACCGTCGTTGAACACGGGGATCGCCTCGCCTGCGACGATCTTGCGGGTGAAGCTGAAGTACGCCATGTCCGGACGGCCCCAGGGGCCATAGACGGTAAAGAAACGCAGGCCGGTCAGCGGCAGCTTGTAGATGCACGCGTAGCTGTGACTGATCATCTCCATGGACTTCTTGGTGGCGCCGTAGAGCGATACCTGACTGTCGGCGCGATCATCGATGGAAAACGGCATTTTGGTGTTGGCGCCATAAACCGACGACGACGAGGCATAGACAAAATGCTCGAGGCGCGGCAGCGACCGGCACGCTTCCAGCAGAACGACGTGGCCCTCGATATTGCTGCTGAGGTACGTAAAGGGATTTTCTAAGGAGTAGCGGACACCAGCCTGGGCCGCCAGGTGGACGATGCGGTCGATGTCCGGGTTGGAATCTATCAGCGTTTGCACACCATCGCGGTCGGCGATGTCCAGGCGACGGAATTGGAAACCGTCGCGTCGTTCGAGACGGGCGAGCCGCGCCCGCTTGAGCGAAACGTCGTAATAGTCGTTGAGATTGTCGATGCCGACCACCCGCACGCCGCGATCCAGCAACGCCTCCGAGGTGTGCATGCCGATAAACCCGGCGGCGCCGGTAACGAGAACGGTCATCGTCGTCGATCTCCCATGTGATCTTGGCGCCCTGTTGTCCACGAACAAACACTCTACAGCGAAATCCGATGGCGGGAACGACCCGGGGCGACTACTGTAGGGGGAGGTTTTAAGGCATTTGCCACCATCATTCGAGTAGTTTGCCACATGCGGATGGACGTTCTTGGTTGCGACGGGGGGATCGGCGACGGCCATTGCAGCATGGCGTTACGGATCGACGATGACGTGCTCGTAGACGCCGGAACCGGGCTTGCGCGGCTGACGAGCGACGAAATCGCACGCATCGATCACGTGTTTCTGACCCATTCCCACATGGATCACATGGCGCTGCTACCGCTGTTGATCGATACGCGGATGAAGCTGCGTAAAGCGCCGCTCACGCTGCATGGGATCCCCGAGACCGACGAGATCATTCGTTCGCACATTTTCAACGGGTGTATCTGGCCGGACGCCACCAAGATTCCGTCGCCCGACGCGCCGGCGCTGCGCTATGCGCCGGTGGCGATGGGCGAGCGCATGGTCCTCGGCGACCGCGCCTTCACCCCCGTGCCGGCGGTTCACACCGTCCCGGCGGTGGGCTATCGCCTGGACAGCCCCGAGGCCACGGTTATGTTTTCCGGGGATTCGGCGGTATGCGAACCCTTTTGGGAACAGGTGGCCGATATTCCAAACCTGCACGGATTGATCGTTGAGGTTTCCTATCGCAATGGCCGGGAAGAACTGGCACATGCGGCCGGCCACCTGTGCCCGTCCATGCTGGCACCGAAGCTGGCGGCACTGCGAAAACCCGTGGACGTCTACATCGCCCACCGCAAACCGATCGACGCCGAGCAAATCGTGCGGGAAGTGCCCGCCATCGCCGGCATTCACCGAATGCACATTCTCAAGGCAGGGGACGTGCTGAATTGGTAAACTGGCGCCGCGAGATTGATCCTTCGCGCCGGGAACTCAATTGAAAGGCAAACGGCCGAGACATAACTGTTACAAAACCGTACGAACACAAAACGGCAATCCAGACATTCGCAGGGGGCGGGAGGCCCTTCATGGCGCTGGCCAACGTTTCGCTCGACGACAAATACGCTTATGAGGCCGGGCGTATCTACCTCACAGGCACGCAAGCGCTGGTGCGCCTGATCCTCACCCAGCGCCGCCGGGACGCGGCCGCCGGGCTGAACACGGCGGGCTACGTCTCCGGGTATCGCGGATCGCCACTGGGCGGTCTCGACCGTGAACTGTGGCGCATCGGCGAACTCCTGGACCGACACAACATCCGATTCCAGCCCGGGGTGAACGAGGACCTGGCGGCCACCGCCATTTGGGGCACGCAGCAATCGGGCCTGTTTCCGGGCGCAAAACACGACGGGGTGTTCGGCCTGTGGTACGGCAAGGGCCCCGGCGTCGACCGCTCCGGCGATGCGTTCCGCCACGCCAACCTGGCCGGGACCGCGCCCCATGGCGGCGTGCTGGCGGTCGCCGGCGACGACCCGGCCTCCAAGGCGTCCACCGCGCCGAGCCAAAGCGAACACGCGCTGATGGACGCCGGCATGCCAGTGCTGGTGCCCGCCGACATCGAAGACTTTTTGGAATTCGGGCTCAAAGGCTGGGCGCTGTCGCGCTTTTCCGGATGTTGGGTGGGCATGAAAACCCAAGGCGACAACGTGGACGCCTCGGCCTCCCTCGAGGTTGATCCGGACGCGCCCCGGATTGTCATTCCCGAGGACGTCGAGCTGCCGCCGGACGGCCTCAACATCCGCCTTCACGATTGGCCCCCCACCAGCCAGGACGAGCGCCTGCACCGCTATAAACTGCCGGCCGCGCGCGCCTTTGCCCGCGCCAATGGGCTGGACCGGGTCGTCATCGACGGACCGACCCGGCGGATCGGCATTGTTGCCGCCGGCAAGACCCTGCTCGACGTGCTGCAGGCGCTCGACGACCTCGGCATCGACCATGCGATGGCCGCCACAATCGGCCTCAGTGTCTATAAGGTCGGCATGGCCTGGCCGCTGGACAGGGAGAGCGGTTTCGGCTTCGCCGACGGGCTGCAGGAAATTTTGGTAATCGAGGAAAAGCGGCCGGTGTTGGAGCCGCAATTGAAGGAGATGCTGTATCATCGCCCGGCCGACCGCCGCCCCCGGATTGTCGGCAAGACCACGGAGGCCGGCGAACCTCTGCTACCGCTTGCCGGTGCGCTGAGCCCGGCCATCATTGCCCGGGCCATCGCCCGTCGGGTGGACCGGTTCGATCGGTCGGGACGCGTCGGCCAGCGCATGGCCCTTTTGGAAATGATCGAGGAGGCCGCACACCACGCCGCCCCGGCGCCCCCGAAACGCTTGCCCTACTTTTGCTCCGGCTGTCCCCACAACACCTCGACCCTGGTTCCCGACGGATCGATCACCGCGGCCGGAATCGGCTGTCACTTCATGGTCACCTGGATGGACCGCAAGTCGGACACCTTTACCCAGATGGGCGGCGAAGGCGCAAATTGGACCGGCATGGCCGCGTTCACCGACATGCCCCATCTGTTCGTCAACATCGGCGACGGCACCTATTTCCATTCCGGCATTCTCGCCATCCGCGCCGCGGTAGCGGCCGGCGTCAACGTCACCTACAAAATCCTCTACAACGACGCCGTGGCGATGACCGGCGGCCAGCCCACGGATGGACCGCTGGACGTGCCGATGATCACCCGTCAGATGGCCGCCGAAGGCGTGAGCCGGATCGCCATCGTCTCCGACGAACCGGAAAAATTCGCCGGCAAGGCAAGTCTTGCACCGGGTGTAACCGTCGGCCACCGGGACGACCTCGACTCGGTGCAGCGGGAGCTCCGCGACGTCCCGGGAACCTCGGTGCTGATCTACGATCAGACCTGCGCCGCCGAGAAACGCCGCCGCCGCAAGCGGGGCCGCTACCCCGATCCGCCCAAGCGCGTGTTCATCAACGAGGCGGTCTGCGAGGGCTGCGGCGATTGCGGCGTCGTGTCCAACTGCGTCTCCATCGTTCCCAAGGAAACCGCCTTCGGGCGCAAGCGCGCCATCGACCAGTCGTCGTGCAACAAGGACTATTCCTGCGTGAAGGGATTCTGCCCCAGCTTCGTGACCGTCCAGGGCGCCGAACCCCGCAGCCACCGCCCCACAGTCGATGCGCCTCTGCCCGTGTTGCCCGAGCCGGTCCTGCCACCCCTGGATACGCCCTACGGCATCGTTGTTGCCGGCATCGGCGGCACCGGCGTGGTCACCATCGGTGCCCTGCTGGGCATGGCGGCGCATCTCGAGGAAAAAGGCGTGTCGGTTGTGGACCAGACCGGATTGGCGCAGAAAAACGGCACCGTCGTGACCCACGTGGCGGTCGCCGCCAACCCGACCAGCGTCCGCACCATGCGGTTGTCGGTAGGCGGCGCCCGATTGATTCTCGGCTGCGACATGGTCGCCGCCGGCGGTACCGACGTTCTCGCCACCGCCAAACTCGACAGCACCCGCGCCATCGTCAACGCGCATCAAACCATGACCGCAGATTTCACCCAGAACCCCGATCTGCGGTTTCCGGCAGGGCCGGTGGGCGACGCCATCGCCCGGGCGTGCGGGCGCGAGCGCATGGAGCTGGTAGACGCGACACGCCTCGGCAACGCCGTCGCCGGAGACGCCATCGCCGCTAATCTGTTGTTGCTGGGCTATGCCTACCAGAAAGGTCTGCTGCCGGTCTCGGGAGAGGCCATCGAACGCGCCATCGAGCTCAACGGCGCAGCGGTGGAAACCAACAAGGACGCTTTCGCGTGGGGCCGCCATTGCGCCGACGATTCCACCCTGGCGGAGCGCATTCTCGGCTCGGATCCCCCCCCTGAGACCCTCGACGATCCCGCCTGGGCCTACGCCGCCCACACCGATCCGAGCACGGGCGCCCGGATCACCGAGGCGGTCGTCCCAGCGTGCACGGTGGGGATCTCGCACACGGATCTCTACCTGCATCTCGAAGAGCGCGGCCACCCCAGACGCCTCCAATCGCCGCGCGACGGGCGGCGCGCAACGCACGAGACGTATGCACCGCCGCAGCCGTTTGGCACGCGA
>CAKZLS010000355.1 GCA_937127205.1 uncultured Rhodospirillales bacterium | reverse complement strand
TCGCTGATGCTGCGGTCGTGGAAGCCGAAAGGGATTTCTCGATCATGAACGTGGGGGAAGCGGCAAAGCGGAGCGGCTTGCCGGTAAAGACCATTCGCTATTACGAGGAGATCGGCCTGGTGGTGCCGGGACGCCGGGACAACGGCTATCGTGCCTATGACGCGGCCGACGTCTACAAGCTTCAGTTCCTCCAGCGTTCGCGCAGTCTCGGGTTCTCCATCGAGGATTGCCGGTCCTTGCTGTCGCTTTACGGCGATACCTCGCGGGCCAGCGCCGACGTCAAGGCCATCGCCCAGGCCCGCCTCGCCGACATCCGCCGCAAGATCGACGAACTGGAGTCGCTGCACGCCACCCTGTCGGGATTGGTTGATGCCTGTCACGGCGATCACCGGCCGGACTGTCCCATCCTCGAGGATCTCGCCGGTGGCCCGTCCGAGGTGGCTCGCTGATGGCGCGCTCGAACGTGTACACCGTGATCACCATTGGCGGCGGATTGGCGTTGATCGCCGTTGCCGCCTGGCTCTGGTTTGGATACGAGGGGCTGCTCGAAAACGTCGAATTGAAACCGCATAACGCGGAGGTGGTGACCCGGGGAAAGGCGGTCTACGCGGCTGAGTGCGCGAGCTGCCACGGCCAGAATCTTGAAGGTCAACCAGACTGGCGCCAGCGCGGGGACAACGGCCGCTTGCCGGCGCCGCCCCATGACGCCAGCGGCCACACCTGGCACCATCCCGACCAGCAATTGTTCGAGCTCACCAAGCTGGGACCGGCGGCCCTGGTGGGCGGCGGGGACGAAAGCGACATGCCCGGATACGCGAATACCTTGAGCGACGATGACATCGTCGCGGTTCTGTCATACATCAAGAGCACATGGCCGGAGGAGATCCGCCAACGGCACGACCTCCTCAACGGTCCGCGCAAACCATAGCCGGTTCGCCGGCTCCAACTGAAGGATTCCTGTCAAATGAAACCAGTACGGATTGTCTTGATGGCCATGATGGTCGTGGCGGTGACCACCGGGGTAGTATCCGGCGTCAGCGCGACGGCACACGAGAAGGCCACCGGCGTGGTCAAGGAACGCATGGAGGTCATGAAATCCATCGGCAAGTCGATGAAAGGGCTGAGCGCCATGGCCAAGGGCGAGGCCACCTACGACGCTGCCGAGGTCAAGACGATGGCCACGTCCATTCAGTCGAAGTCCGCCGGGGTTGCCAAACTGTTCCCGGAAGGGAGTCTGCAGCCGGCCAGCGAGGCCTTGCCCACCATTTGGAAGGACTGGCCGAAGTTCGAGCAGCTGTCCAAGCAACTGGGCGAAACCAGCGGCGCGGTCGCGGTAGCGGCTGACGGCGGCCGTGGCGCCATGGTTCCGGCGTTTGCTACTCTCGCCAAAAACTGCAACGCCTGTCACACCGATTTCCGCAAGAAGAAAGAAGAAGAGTAGCGGGCACCCTGCGATGAGTTCAGCGAAAGCGTTCCTATGGGCTGGGGTCGCCTTCTGCGTCTCTGGTCTCGCGGCGGCTGTTTACGTTTTCGGCGGTTATGGGATCCCAAAGCGCGAGGTCACGCTCCCCGCGGGCGACGCCGAGCGGGGCGCCTACGTGCTGCGGCTTGCCGGCTGCGTCGCCTGTCATACCGACGCCAAGGGCGGCGGCGCGTTGCTGGCGGGCGGCGCGCCCATCAAGACACCCTTCGGTACCTTCGTTGGTCCGAACATCACGCCGGACCCCGACACCGGGATCGGCGGCTGGACGGCCGAGCAGTTCGCCACCGCGCTGACGGCGG
>CAKZLS010000354.1 GCA_937127205.1 uncultured Rhodospirillales bacterium | reverse complement strand
TCGCCTTTCTTCGTGCCCGATGGCAATCACCAATGATGGCGACACCATCGACCCCGGTACTTATTGAGCGTCTCTTCGCTGCGAACCGCGGCTTAGCAGCGACTCAATCCCTCTCAGGTCTCAGCAACCGGCGGCATTTCTCTAGCAACGAGAAGGTGAAACAGCCTTCGCGTTTATCACCTTGCGTGGCCACCCAATCGCTGTATGAATCTGTACGCGTGTGAAACGTAACACACGCCGTCGGCCACCTTGTTGTTCTCTTTTTGAAAACGTTCCCTTCCCATGCCATCGCCGCAACCAAATAGAAAGAAAGCGTGATGCAATGACCGCTATACCTGAATACATCAACGGCACCCTCAATCTCGCCGGTTCCGAAAAACAAGTCGAAAAAGCAATCCGCGCTGCCGCCAAAAAGCCGGTTTACGGATCTGACAGCAGCGTCGATTTTGAACGCATCAAGTCCGCCTGCGCCATCGCTCTGCATATGCACCAACCGTTGATCCCCGCCGGGGGAGGCGATCTCAAAACCGCTGAGATTATCTGCAATCTCAAGGATATGTGGGATAATCAACACATCGGAGACAACTATAACGCTCCGGCCTTTGCTTGGTGCTACAAGCGCATCGGCGAGTTCATCCCCCAGTTGATCGGCGAGGGGAAGCAGCCGCGCGCCATGCTCGAGTACTCGGGCACCTTGCTCCACGGCATGCGACAGATGGGCTTGAACGACGTTATTGACGCGCTGAAAAACATCACCTGCAATCCCGATTATTGGCACGCCGCCGAATGGCTTGGTTGTCCATGGGGTCACGCGGTGGCGCCGTCGACGCCGGTCCAGGACTACCGGTTGCACGTCAAGGCATGGCAGCAGCATTTCGCGGCCCTCTTCGGGATGGAAGCGCTCGGCCGGGTGCGTGGCTTTTCACCATCGGAGATGGCGCTGCCCAACCATCCCGACGTCGCCTACGAGTTCGTGAAAACGCTCAAGGACTGCGGCTTCCAGTGGGTGCTGGTTCAGGAACACACGGTAGAAAACCCGGAAAACGGCGGCGGGATCGACAGACAACACCTGCCCCATCGCCTGGTTTGCACGAACTCCGAAGGCAAGACCGCCGAGATTATCGCCATCATCAAGACCCAGGGTTCCGACACCAAGCTGGTGGCCCAGATGCAACCCTATTACGAAGCCAAATCGCTTGACCGCTGGGAACTGGCCGGCAAGAGCGTTCCGCCTCTAGTGACACAGATCGCCGACGGCGAAAACGGCGGGGTGATGATGAACGAATTCCCGTCAAAGTTCATGGAAGTGGTTCACGAATCCTCGGGTTCGGACACGCCGATGATGAATGCCACCGAATACCTCGAGCACCTGTTCGCGGCCGGCATCAAGGAGAAAGACCTCCCGCCGGTTCAGCCGCTGTTTCAAAAAATGATCTGGGACCGCATAAAGCCGGGCGCCGGTCCGGAAAAACTCGCCAAGGCGATCGAGGACTGCAAGGGTGCCGACGACCGCTTCCACATGGACGGCGGTAGCTGGACCAGCGATCTATCCTGGGTCAAAGGGTATGACAACATCCTCGGCCCGATGGAAAAATTGAGCGCACGGTTCAACGAGCAGGTGCTGGCGAAGAAGGCGCCCACCGACGAAGACCGGTTCCGCAACGCGCTCTACCATCTGCTTTCGGCCGAAACCAGTTGTTACCGCTACTGGGGCCAGGGCCTGTGGACGGACTATGGCCGGGAGATCATTCGGCGCGCCGACGACATCATCGCTCATGACTATTCGTGAGTTCCTTGATGATGCGGTCTATTAGGTCGTGCATGGCCTCTTGGACCGCCGGGGATAGCGGGTCGCCAAATCCATAAGACCCGCCCTCGATCCCAAAGACGATCAGATTTGACGGCAGACGGCCCAATGCGCGGGCCGTCTCCACCGCCTCCACCGGCCCAAACAGATGGCTGGAAACAGCGAACGCGCCCTTCGGCAGCCGCTCCCCACTGGCGTCAAATCGGCGGACGGTTCCCGGTTGCGCACCCGAGCGCATTGCATCCAGCAGGATGACCCTGTCGCATCCCTCCCATACATCGATTAAGGCCGCGCCATCATGGGAGTGTTCGACGGCCGGGATCCCTTTTGCCACCAACCTGTCGACCGCAATCGGACCTACCCCGTCATCGCCACGGTCACGGTTGCCAACCCCTATGATCAAAGTCGAGGGTCTGCCCCCTTCACGCACGATCGACCGTCAGATTGAGAAAATGCGTGGAGCACGAGATGCACGGATCGTAGTTGCGGATGGTTTGCTCGCAGCGCCATTGCAGGTCGCTATCCGCCATGTCCATGTTGGCCTGGACCACGCCCAAGACGTCGTTCTCGATTTGCCTCTGGTTCTGCGACGTGGGCGGGATGATCGTCGCTCCCAAAATCCGGCCGTCGTCGTCTAGCCGGTAAGTGTGGTAGCAGATGCCGCGCGGCGCTTCGGTGCAGCCGTGGCCTTCGCCCGCACCGGCCACCACCTCGACACAGGAGGCATCCGGCTCCTCGTATGCCTCGGCCAGCCGCAGCGCCTCCTGGCAGGCATAGAGCACCTCCACCATGCGCACCACGATGCTCTGAAACGGATTTGTACAGACCGGCCCGAGACCGGCATCGCGGGCCGCCTCCTTGGCCAAGTCCGATAACTGGTCGAAGTTGTTGCTATATCGCGCGAGTGGCCCCACCAGATACCGCTCGCCATCGGTCGTCATTCCCTGCAAGGCGGTGGAGTGCTTCACGTGCTCCTCGCGGAAATGTTCGAGAAACGCGCTCGGCGGAATATCCAAACCGTGGCTTGAAATGATCCGTCCTTCGTGGATGGCGTACTCGTCGGGATGCCGCATGGATACGAACTGATAGTCGTAATTGTAGTCCGGAAAATCGAAAGCGGCGAATGCCCGCGTCAGGTAAAGCGCGGAGTCCACCGCTTCCTTCAGCGGTTCCACGAGAGCGCGGATTGCCGTCCGCGATGGCGCCTTGTAGAAGCCGCCCACCTTGAGGTTGACGGGATGGACGGCGCGGCCGCCAACCGCCTCCAGGATCTCGTTGCCGAGTTTCTTCAGAGACAAGGCTTTGGTGACCACATCGGGGTGGCCGCGGGCGATCTCGAAGGCATCCTGCATTCCGAGAAAATCGGGTGCATGGAGCATCGCCGCATGCAGGACGTGGCTCTCGATCCACTCGCCACAATAAATCAAACGGCGGAGGTCTCTCAGCACGCCGGTGACCTCGATCCGGAGTGCGTCCTCCATCGCGTGACTTGCGCCCATCATGTAGGCAATCGGACAGATCCCGCAGATCCGCGCGGTAATGTCCGGGGCCTCGGCAAACATCCGCCCCTGCAGAAGAGCCTCGAAAAAGCGCGGCGGTTCGTAGATCTGGAACTGAACATCCGTCACCTCTTGGCCGCGGATCCGGACATAGAGCGCGCCTTCTCCCTCTACGCGCGCGAGGGCCCCAACTTTGATGGTTCGTGTCTTGGATTTAGTCATGCCTTTCGCTTTCCCTGCGGAACGGCGCTGCGGCGGCATTGAAACTGCGATAAAGATCACGGATCTTCGCCTGATCGGCCCCGGCCGACCCGAACCAGCCGCTCAAGCTGGCGGTATTTGGCGTTTCCATGGGGCCAAAACAGCCATAGCATCCCCGTTGGTGTGGCGGACAGAGATTGCCGCACCCCGCTTGTGTGACCGGACCGAGGCACGGCGTTCCACGCGCCACCATGACGCAGACAGTGCCCCGCCGCTTGCACTCGAAGCATTCGCTGTAGGCGGGAATATTGGGACGGCGCCCATTTAAAAATGCGCCCAGCACCTCCAACAATTGTCGCCGATCGATGGGGCAACCCCTGAGTTCGAAATCGACACGGACGTGGTCATGAATGGGCGTCGATTTCGCCAAGGCCTCGATGTAGGTCGGATGCGCATAGACCGTGGCGATGAAGTCATCCACCTTGGCGAAGTTGCGCAACGCCTGAATCCCGCCGGCCGTGGCGCAGGCACCAATGGTCACCAGACTCTTTGACTGACGGCGGATCTTCTGGATACGTTCCGCGTCATGCGAATTGGTAATCGACCCCTCCACCAGGGATAGATCGTAGGGGCCCCTGACCGTCGCGCGGCTGGCTTCGAGGAAGTGAGCGATCTCGACCGCGCCGGCCAGCTCCAGGAGTTCGTCCTCGCAATCCAGCAGGGACAATTGGCAGCCATCACAGGACGCAAACTTCCAAACCGCTAGTTTGGCTTTTCGAGGTTCTGGCATGCTCAAAGCTCCCTGACCAAGAACATTTCCTCGATCCGATCGAAGCGGAACACGGGACCGTCGCGGCACACGAACTGCCCGCCAAACTGACAGTGCCCGCAGAAACCAACGGCGCACTTCATATTACGCTCCATGGAAACGTGGATCCGCTCGTTGCTCACGCCACGATCGTTGAGCGCCTGGATGGTGAACCGCATCATTGTTTCGGGCCCGCAGATCATCGCCGCGGTGTTGTCGGGATCGAATCCGCCCCGGCCGATCAGTTTGGTTACCACGCCAACGTTGCCGTGCCACCCCCCGGATGCCCGGTCGACGGTCACGTCGACGAATGTGTCGAGGCGGCTGCTCCATTTTTCCAGTTCCGCTCGGAACAATATATCCCTCGGCGTTCGAGCGCCGTAGAGAATGACAAGCCGGCCATAGCGTGCGCGGTTTGCGAGAATGTGGTAGATCGCCGGTCTCAGCGGCGCCAGGCCGACGCCGCCCGCCACCAGAACCACGTCGCTCCCCTCCACCGCTTCGACGGGCCACGCACTGCCGAATGGACCGCGCACCCCCATCACGGCACCGCGCTTCATCCCCGCCATCGCCTGGGTGACGGCACCGACGGCACGAATGGTATGGACCAGCGTCTCCGGATCCTGGGGATCACCGCTGATGCTGATGGGAACCTCACCGACACCGAATTGATACAGCATATTGAATTGACCAGGGGCGAAGTGAAACGGCTTTCTCCCTTCCTCAGGCCGCAGATCGACCGTGAAGGTGTCACTCAAATTCTTCACCGTCCGCTCGATCCGGAACGGAATGGGCACCATCGGTTCGGCAGCGTCGGCGATGGCAGGAAGCGGTGTCATTCTTCTGGATGTCCGTACAAGTCAATCAACTGCCGGCGCGCCGCCGCCAGACGCGCCGCGACAATGGGCGCAAAGCGCTTGTGAAGTTCATAGCCAAGAGACGAATCCTGATCCATCTTTCCGCGCAGGCATGCCGCGTCGATGCTGACGAGACGGGACAATTCCAGGGCGCGGGCATCGAAACTCGCCCGAAATGGCGGTACCAGCCACGACCACCCCATGAGATCGTCGCTTTTCAATGTCTCGACGATAATGGGCGACTTGCCCGGGACGTAAACCTCCAGCGCCACCTGGCCATGGCGGATGAGGTAGAACTTGTCGGCCGGATCGCCCTCCCGATACACATACGTCCCCGCGTGAAAGACCTCGTTGGCGGCGCAACCGGCCACCAGGTCCCGATAGCCGTCGTCCATACCCGCGAAAAACGCGTGTTCTTGCAGAACCCGCTCAAGCCCTTCGATGTGCACCATGTTCAGAGATCCTTTTCGCCGTCTCGGAGCGTGCGGGCTTCCTCCGTGATATCGATGCCCACCGGGCACCAAGTTATGCACCGGCCACAACCGACGCAGCCGGATATCCCGAATTGCTCATGCCAGAAGGAAAGTTTGTGGGCGATCCACTGGCGATAGCGCGCGGCCCCCTCGCGGCGGATACTGCCACCATGGATGTAACTGAAATCCATCGAGTAGCAGGAATCCCACTTTCGCCACCGTTCGGCAATCGCCCCCGAAAGATCGGTAACGTCCTCAACCGTTGTGCAGAAACAGGTTGGACATACCAGGGTGCAATTGCCGCAAGTCAGACACCGGTCCGCCACCGTTTCCCAATGATCACTCTCCAGGTTGCGGGCCAGAACATGCTCGGCATCGGCGATCATCTCCCGGCCCATGGACTCCGCCGTCTGTGAGACGATCGCGTCCGCCCGGCTCATTTCCGTATCGCTCGCCGGGCGTCGATCGATCCGCTCCAAGAGCTCGACCCCTTTTTTCGATCCCGCCTCGGCAAGGAACACATGACGATCGTCGTCGATTAACTCGGTCAGCGAAACATCAAATCCGTCTTTCGCCCGCGGACCGCTCGCCATGGAGACGCAAAAACAGGTGCCGCCCGCCCGCGCGCAATTGACCGCGACAACAAAAGCATTTTTCCGTCGGGCGACGTAACGCGGATCCCCTTGGGGCTCCCGGTCGAACACCTTATCCTGAACCTCCATTGCTCGGAGATCGCATGCCCGCACCCCGAGAAAGGCGTACTTGTCAGTGCTTTGGGAGTCCTCCTCGATGGTAAAGCTCTCGCCATGGCGCCGAGCTCGCCACAATCTTTCCTCGGGGGGATAGAGATAGCGTTTCCAGCCCTGGGGTCCGGGACCGTACTCGAACAGCGCCCGACCCCCGCCAGGAACCAATCGGTAGTGACCGCCGTCCTGCTCATCGCGTACCCCAACGGGCAAGTCCTCGATACCGTTTACCTGCCCCAGCACCATGGCGTCATCGGACGCACGAGGAGCAATGACTTGATATCCCTCGTCGCGAAGGACACCGATCAGGCTTTGCAGGCCGTCAGCATCGATCACGCTCTTGTGTTGAGTGTTTGGATGCCGAGAGGTCAATGCCGACTCCCGTTCTTTCGTCTCACAAAACGAATTGATATTGTGATCAATACCTGGGTCGGCGTAAACCTTGATTTACAGATTTAGTTGTCAGAGACACGGTCTCAGCATCGAAGAGCGGGCTAAACGGCTGCGAGATATAGGTCTTCACCCAAGCACACTGTTGTTGAATTCGGCGCGAGCGGCACTTCCCGGGGCCCTGGCGGTTTTCACTGCATTAAGCGTAAGCTCGTCAGCCTCGTGTCCTAATCATCCACGCGAAAAACGATTGCGTTTGTGATCGCAGCTTCTCCTCCATTAAAATTAACTCGGAACTCCACATTGATAGACGATTCACGCAGTAAGTTTGAAATTCGCGGATACGATATATGGGAGCGCAAGCCCTATGCGCAGCTCGGAAATGCCCCGCAAAGAGCAAAGCAGCGGCCAGCTCCAAGACACGTACAAACGCACCGACGGCCAAACCGAGCCCAGCGCCTCAAGCCAAGAAGCCGCCCTCCGCTAAAAAGAAGGATGGCGCAAAATAGTGTAAAAAAGCAACGAAATGAGGCTGCCCTCTCGCTTTATTTCGCCATCTGAACCATTATGCCCGCAACATCCGAAACGGCCCGCCATTATTCCGGCGGCGTGAGAGAAAAAAGTGGGATTTAACAAGGGGTTGGTTGATCTGGGCATTGGAGAACTTTGGCTGAAACAAGAAAAAGTAACGCTCGACGGGATTATCTAGATTATGACCAAGGACAAGCTTGATACAGAGATCGACCGCATTATCCATGCCGATCACGGGGACCCATTCTCGGTCTTGGGTATGCATACAGAGGGAACAGGGGCCAAAGCAAAGTTGGTTGTGCGGACATACCAGCCACAGGCCCGCAGCGTCGCCGTTGTCGACTACAAGAGCGGCAAGACGGTCGCCGAACTCTCGCAAATTCGCGACGAAGGCTTTTTTGCCGGAGCCATCGACGGCCGCAAGAAAGCATTCAAATACCGCCTGAGGATTCAACCCCACGAAGGGGAAGAATACGACCTGGAAGATCCGTACCGGTTCGGGCCGGTGCTCGGCGAGCTTGATATTCACCTGCTTGTTGAAGGCAATCACCTGCGCGTTTTCGAGAAACTCGGCTCGCACAAGACGACGATTGACGGCGTCGACGGAACGTCATTCGCTGTTTGGGCGCCGAATGCTCGCAAAGTTAGTGTGGTCGGTGATTTCAACAACTGGGACGGACGGCGTCATCCCATGCGGGTTCGCCTCGAGTGCGGCGTGTGGGAGATCTTCGTACCGGACGTTGTGCCGGGAGCTATCTACAAATACGAGATCAAAGACCGTTTCGGAAATCTCATGGCCGAGAAGGCCGACCCCCTCGCCCAGCAAGCCGAGTTGCCGCCTAAGAGTGGGTCCATCGTCCCGGACCCCACACCGTACAAGTGGCAAGACAAAGAGTGGCTGAACCGTCGCGGCCCCCTGAACGACCGCGACGCACCGGTCTGCATTTATGAGGTCCACCTGGGATCGTGGAAACGCAGTCCGGATGAAGGCGACCGTTACCTAACCTACCGAGAACTTGCCGACGATCTGGTTCCCTACGTCAAGTATATGGGGTTCACCCATGTAGAATTGATGCCCGTGCATGAGTATCCCTTCGACGGGTCCTGGGGCTATCAGCCCACGGCGCTGTTCGCGCCAACCAGCCGTCACGGTACACCGGATGATTTCCGGTACTTCATCGATCGCTGCCACCAGGAAGGCCTGGGTGTGCTGATCGATTGGGTCGCCGGTCACTTCCCGGGCGACGCGCATGGCTTGGCCTATTTCGACGGCACTCATCTCTATGAACATTCCGACCCGCGTCTCGGCAAGCACATGGATTGGGACACCCTAATCTACAATTACGGCCGCTCGGAAGTCCGGAACTTCCTTCTTTCCAACGCGCTTTACTGGATGGAGGAATTTCACATCGACGGTCTCCGGGTCGATGCGGTGGCGTCCATGCTCTACCTCGATTACAGCCGCGAGCAAGGCCAATGGATCCCCAACATGTTCGGCGGCCGTGAAAACCTCGAAGCCATTGATTTCCTCAAGCGCATGAACGAACTCGTTTACGGCCACCACGAAGGCGTGATGACCGTCGCCGAGGAGTCGACCGCTTGGCCCATGGTCTCCCGGCCCACGTACCTGGGCGGACTCGGTTTCGGGTACAAGTGGAACATGGGGTGGATGAACGACACCCTCCGCTACATGAGCAAGGAGCCCGTTCATCGCAGGTACCACCACGACCTGCTTACTTTCGGACTGCTCTATTCCTTTACCGAGAACTTCATCCTGCCGCTGTCCCACGACGAAGTGGTTCACGGAAAAGGGTCGCTGCTGTCGAAGATGCCGGGCGACAGTTGGCAGCAATTCGCCAACCTGCGGACGTATCTGACGTTCATGTACATGATGTCGGGCAAAAAGCTACTGTTCATGGGCATTGAAATCGGCCAGGGCGCCGAATGGAACCACAACCACAGCCTCGATTGGCACTTGCTCGAATACCCGCTGCAAAAAGGTATTCAGACATTGGTACGGGACCTCAATCACTTGTACCGGTCGGAAACTGCTCTTTATGAGCTCGATTGTTTGCCCGAAGGGTTTTCCTGGATCGACTGCCACGATTCGGACAACAGCATTATTTCCTTTACCCGCCGCGGCAAGAATCCGGACGACTTCGTTGCCGTGATCTGCAACTTCACGCCGGTGGTTCGCGATGCTTACCGCATTGGCGTTCCGCGCGGCGGTGCCTACGCGGAAGTTCTGAATACCGATGCAGGGTGCTACGAGGGCAGCGGCGTGGGCAACGCGGGCCGGGTCGACTCGTTCGAGCAGGAAGCCTTCGGTTTTCCTTTCTCCCTTGACGTGACGCTGCCGCCCTTGGGCACGGTGGTCCTCAAACCGATGGAGCCGCCTCGCCCCATGGTCGAAGCAGTGCCCGAGACCGAAGCGGCAGACGTTGCCGGCGCAGAAGCCCAACCCACCGAAGCGGATGCGCCGAAAGATGCCCGTGCGAAAAAGGATTGAACCTGGCAGTCCATCACCCCTCGGTGCAACATGGGACGGCCGGGGGGTGAACTTCGCGCTGTTTTCCGCGAACGCGGAAAGCGTGGAGTTGTGCCTGTTTGACGACAAGGGCCGCAAGGAGTTGGAACGCATTGCCTTGCCGGAATACACCAACGAAATCTGGCACGGTTACATCGCTGGCATCGAACCGAACCAGCTCTACGGGTATCGCGTGTATGGCCCCTATGACCCCAGCAACGGCCACAGGTTCAATCCCAATAAACTCCTGATCGACCCCTATGCCA
The DNA here is from genome assembly GCA_937127205.1 of uncultured Rhodospirillales bacterium. Classification (GTDB taxonomy): domain Bacteria; phylum Pseudomonadota; class Alphaproteobacteria; order Rhodospirillales; family Defluviicoccaceae; genus CAKZLS01. The sequence continues at coordinate 64 of CAKZLS010000354.1, read as the reverse complement.
AGGCTGTCGAGGGCCGGCTTGGGATCACCGACGCCCACTTCGGGTATCGCCGTGGCAGTTCCCG
>CAKZLS010000353.1 GCA_937127205.1 uncultured Rhodospirillales bacterium | reverse complement strand
TCAATAGGGATGTTATAAAGAAAGAGCGTAACCCAATTGGGTTCCGTATAAGCCGATGTAGGTCATAGAGAAAAATTTTGCGGTGGCGCGTTCCAATCTACCGCGTCTCCGCGCATCCGAGGCACGACTGCGGCCTATCGCTGGATATTCACAGCAAGATCGGCCGCGCGTCGTCGGCGTTTCTTCAATCTCGCCGAAACTCGGAATATTATCGGCGATCTTACGGCGAAGATCTCGTCTGGCATTCGACCGTTTGTCGCGGGTTTGGACCTTCTGCCTCCCCGCGACAAGTCCGCCTGGATCAATCCACAACAAACCAGCATTGGTTTAGGGCTCAGTTTGCGGCGCACATGCGATTCGACCCACTGGCGATGACTTCTTTCCTCCCGAAGATCGACCCGAGTTGCTTATGTCCCAATGTGACCAATTCAGAAGAACGAGAGAAAACAGCGGTTTTTACCGGCTTTTTGTCGATAACCACGGTGAGCGTACGCCGGAGCCGGTTGCGATGTAACACGAGTTTCGAGAACCGCCGCTGAATGCAATTGACGTTTACGTTAACGTTAATTAGGGTTGCGGTAACGATGAATTAGGTGATGGTTGAAACAACCAAAAATGGCGACTCAAAGCAGTCTTGGGTGAAGATGAATTTGGTGTCCTGCCAGGTTTGCTTGCCGGGCAACCATGCCTTCGATCGTCGTCTTAAGGTTCAGTGAGAAAAGAAGGTGTACACAGCGCTGTATTTAACAGTTTTTGATTGCTGGTATATAAAGTAAGGTTTCAAGTATAATGCGGCGGTTCCGCATGGGACCTCCGAAAAAAGAAAAGAAACAGTGCCGAAACGGCACGGCCTACAGGGAGGAAGAGATCCGATGACGGGCGATGGCCTGATTCTGGAAGCGCGCGATATCTCTTTGAGTTTCGGTGGTGTCCGAGCACTGAGCCACGTGAGCTTCGGTGTCAAAAAGGGCGAGTTGTTCTCGATTATCGGCCCCAACGGCGCCGGCAAGACATCCATGCTCAACTGCATCTCCGGACGATATACCCCCACCGAGGGGCAGATCGTCTTGCGTGGACAAAACGTCACCAAACTAAAGCCCAACGCGCGGGCGCACCTCGGCCTCGGCCGGACGTTCCAGAACCTGGCGCTGTTCAATCATATGTCGGTGCTCGACAACATCATGGTCGGGCGCCACCACCTGCTCAAGAACAACTTTCTGACCGGAGCCCTCTACTGGATCGGCGGCGCCCAGAAGGAGGAGCTTGTCCACCGCCGCGAGGTGGAAGACATCATCGATTTTCTGGAAATCTCGGCCATTCGCAAGGCCACCACCGGCACCCTCCCCTATGGTCTCCGCAAGCGGGTTGAGTTGGCCCGCGCCATCGCCCTGAAGCCCGACCTGATCCTGCTCGACGAGCCCATGGCCGGCATGAACCTCGAGGAAAAGGAGGACATGGCTCGCTACGTCATCGACCTCAACGAGGAATGGGGCATGACGGTGATTATGATCGAGCACGACATGGGCGTTGTCATGGACATCTCTCATCGGGTGATCGTGCTCGATTTCGGACGCATGATCGCCGAGGGCAATCCCGAAGAGATTATGGACAACCCGGAAGTCAAGAAGGCCTATCTCGGCGACGAAGAGGAGTCCATCAGCGCGGCTCCCTCAGGCCCCACCGACGAGAAGGTGGCCTAATGGCGGGCCCGGCAAAAAATCAGCCCGAGTACGGCGACGTTTCGACCCACAATACATTCCCGAAAATCTTAGCTTACAATGCCCGCAACTGGCCCGACGAAGTGGCCATGCGCGAGAAGGAGTTCGGCATCTGGAATGCCTTCACCTGGGCGGACTATCATGACCGCGTCCGGCTGATGGCGCTGGGCATGAAGCGCCTCGGTCTGCTGCGCGGCGACGTGGTGGGTATCATTGGCGACAACCGCCCTGAATGGGTCTGGGGCGAAGTGGCGGCTCACGCGCTCGGTGCCATGTCGCTCGGCATCTACCAGGACTCCATGGGCGAGGAAGTCAGCTATCTGATCAATTACGCCGAGGCCCGGATCATCATCGCCGAAGACGAAGAGCAGGTGGACAAGCTGCTCGATCTGATCGACGACACGCCTTGCGTCAAGCACATCGTCTATTGCGACCCGCGCGGCATGCGAAAATACGAAGATCCGCGGCTCGTGGACATTGCCGACCTCTACCGGCTAGGAGAAGTAGCCCACGCCGAGGACCCGAAACTATACGACCGGGAAGTAGAAGAGGGACGCGGCGAAGACGTGGCCATCCTGTGCACCACGTCGGGTACCACGGCGCAGCCCAAGCTTTCCATGATGCAGGGCGGACAATTCCTTGACCATTGCGTCGCCTATCTTCGCGCCGACCCCAAACTGCCCAGCGACAACTACGTCTCGGTGCTGCCACTGCCGTGGATCATGGAACAGGTCTACGCGGTTGCCGAGTCGTTGATCAGCCGCATCACGGTCAATTTCGTCGAAGAGCAGGAGACGATGATGTCGGACCTGCGCGAAATCGGACCCACGTTCCTGCTGCTCGGGCCGCGTGCCTGGGAAAGCATCTCCGCCGACGTGCGCTCACGGATGATGGACGCCACCCCGCTCAAACAACGCTTGTTCGATTTCGGCATGAAAAAGGGCATGGAGGCGCTCGAACGCGGCGAGCAGTCCAAGCTTGCGCACTGGATTTTGTTCCGGGCGCTCAAGGACCGGCTCGGGTTCAGTTTCTTGAAGTCTGCGGCCACCGGCGGCGCCGCCCTTGGGCCGGAGACCTTCCGCTTCTTTCTCGCCATGGGGGTGCCGCTCCGCCAGCTCTACGGCCAGACGGAACTGGCCGGGGCCTACACCATCCACGCCGAGGACGACGTGGATTTCGACAGTGTGGGCAAGGCGTTCGACAATTCCGAGATCCGCATCGACAAGCCCGACGAAAACGGCGTCGGCGAGATCGTGGCCCGCAACACCGGCATGTTCCTGGGTTACTATAAAAACGAAGACGCCACCAAGGAAGACGTCCGCGACGGCTGGATGTATACTGGCGACGCCGGATACTTCAAAAAAGAGAACGACCATCTGGTGGTGATCGACCGGATCAAGGACATCGCCACCACGTCCGGCGGCGCCCGGTTCTCGCCCATGTTCATCGAGAACAAGCTGAAGTTCTCGCCGTTCGTCGCCGAGTCGGTGATCCTCGGCCATGAACGGCCGTACCTCTCCGCCATCATCTGCATCCGCTTCGGCATCCTGTCCAAGTGGGCGGAGCAGCGCCGCATCTCGTTCACCAACTACACCAACCTGTCGGGCCAGCCGCAGGTCTACGACCTGATCCAGAGAGAGGTGGAAGAGGTCAACGCAACCCTTCCGGAGGCCCACCGCATCCGCAAGTTTCTGCTACTTTACAAGGAACTGGATCCCGACGACGGCGAACTGACGCGCACCCGCAAGGTGCGCCGCGGCGTCATCAACGAGAAATACGCGGACATCATCGATACCATCTACGGCGACCGCGACAAAGTCCACGTGGACACCATGATCACTTTCCAGGACGGCACCAAGTCGCGCATCGTCACCGACCTGAAAGTGGTCACGGTGATCAAGGAGGAGGCGAACTCTTCGCAACAGGCAGCTGAATAAATGATTCCCGCCGGGGAAACGGCGGGGGCACCCGGGGAGGGAGAGGGCAAGGCCCAATGAATTTCGAACTGCTGTTACAACTGGTCATCAACGGCCTGATCATCGGCACGCTTTACGGCGTCGTGGGCATGTGCTTCGTGCTGATCTACAAGGCGTCGCAGATCGTCAACTTCGCCCAGGGCGAGTTCCTCCTGATCGGCGCCTGGGTGTGCTGGTGGATCCTCACCCAGTTCCACCTTCCGTTTTACGCCGGGTTCCTGTTGACCCTGCTGTTCATGATGGTGTTTGGCATCCTGTTGCAGGTACTGGTACTCAGACCGATGATCGGCGAGCCCATCATTTCGGTGATCATGGTAACCATCGGGCTGTCCATCTTCTTCCAGGCCATCATGAACTGGATGTTCGGGGTGTTCGTTCAACCGTTTCCGCCCATCTTCGAAACCAAGTCCGTGGACATCTTCGGCCTCAACGTCCAGCCCGCCTACCTCATGAGCCTGGTCATTTCCATTATCATCATGGGCGGCTTCGCCTGGTTCTTTAAATACTCCCGCATGGGTCTGGCCATGCGCGCCACCGCCTTCAACCAACAAGTCGCACAGAGTCTGGGTATTTCCATCAAGCAGGTATTCGCCGCGTCCTGGGCCATCTCCGCCATGGTGTCGGCACTCGCGGGCGTGGTAGTGGGCATGGTCAACGGCGTTTCGTCGGCGCTGTCGTTCTTTGGTATTAAAGTGTTCCCGGCGGTGATCCTCGGCGGCCTCGATTCCGTTATCGGGGCGGTGGTGGGCGGCCTGATCATCGGGGTACTCGAAAACGTCGCCGAATACGTGGATGGCCAATGGCTGAACGTGGGCAACCTCTACACCATCGCGCCGTTCTATGTGCTGGTGATCATCCTGATGATCCGGCCCTACGGCCTGTTCGGCACCGAAGAGATCGAGAGGGTCTGAGCCATGGCCGGTCATTCGATGATGCGCTGCGGCGAGTTCAAGACCTCGTACCGCGCCGACACCACCATCTTCCCGACGCCGTGGTCGCGCAACTTCGCGATCATCGGCGTCGCTCTGTTGATCGTGGCGCCGTACCTGCCCTTCGTCAGCGACTACATGATCACGCTGATGATCCAGATCGGCTATCTCAGTATCGCCGCTCTGGGTCTCAATATCCTGGTGGGGTTCACCGGACAGATCTCACTAGGCCACGCCGCCTTTTTCGGGTTCGGCGCGTTTGCGTCCGCGTGGCTCAACAACGAGCTCGGCATCCCGGTGTTTTTCAGTATCCCGTTGGCCGCATTGTGGACCACCGCGGTGGGCATGATCGTCGGGATTCCGGCGGGCCGGATCAAGGGGCTGTATCTGGCCATCGCCACGCTGGCGTCGCAGTTCATCTTGGAGGATTTTTTCGCCCGCGCCGAGTGGTTTACCGGCGGCTCAGCCGGCTCGCTGGCGGCACCGTTCTCGCTGTTCGGTTTCGAGATTTACGGCGACCGCCAGTACTTCTACGTGGTGCTGGCGTACATGGTGGTGATGTATCTGCTCGCCACCAACCTGCTGCGCTCGCGCGACGGACGGGCCTTCGTCGCCGTTCGCGATCATTATCTGTCGGCCGAGGTGATGGGCGTCAACCTGACCAAGTACCGCATCCTGTCGTTCGGTGTGTCGTCGTTCTATGCCGGCATCGGCGGCGCGCTCTACGCCCATTATCTGCAGTACGTCTCGGTAGAGGGCTTCGACATCCTGCTCTCCATCCAGTTCCTCGCCATGGTGATCATCGGCGGTCTCGGCTCGGTGATGGGGGCGCTGCTGGGGACCATCTTCATGGTGCTGCTGCCCGAGGTGATGCAGGGCGCCGTGGGCATTCTCAAAACCACCGAATGGGGCAACATCCCCGCGATCACCGACGGGCTGACCTGGATCAAGCAAGCGGCCATCGGGCTTGCCATTGTGCTGTTCCTGATCTTCGAACCCGAGGGCCTGGCTCACCGCTGGCGGATGATCAAGGCCTATTGGAAGCTTTATCCGTTTTCCTATTGAGAGGGGGGGATGCGATGACCTGACAAACGACGGCCACCGTATCGAAGACTACGAAACCAAATAAGCAAAACTTTTGGGAGATCGTTTGATGAAAAAGAGACATGGAGCGTTTGCTGTTTTAACCGGAATTGCGGCGGTTGCCTTTACGACCGGAGCGATCGCCGACGAAATTCTGGTGGGCAACCTGGTGGACTTCACCGGCCGCACGGCGGTGGTCGGCAAGGTGTTCGGACAATCCAAGGCCGATGCGGCTAAATACCTCAATGAAACCGAAGGCGGCATCGCCGGGAATATCATCGAGATGGATACTGTCGATTACTCCTACGAAGTCCCGCGGGCCATTGCCACTTACAAAAAATGGAAACAGGGCGACGCCGTCGCCATCCAGGGTTGGGGCACCGGCGACACCGAAGCTCTGGTGGGCTTCGTCGCCAAGGACAAGATCCCCTATTACTCGGCGTCTTATTCCGCGCACTTGACCGATCCCCAGGCCAAGGGCCCGGAGACCAAGAAGCCCGCGCCCTACAACTTCTTCGCCGCGCCGAGCTATTCCGACGGCGCCCGCGCGCTGATCCAATGGGCCGAAGCCGATTGGAAGGAGAAAGGCGGCGAAGGCGCGCCGAAGTACGTGCACATGGGCGACAATCACCCCTACCCCAACGCGCCGAAAAAGGCCGGCGAAGAATACGCCAAGGAGTTGGGCTTCGAAGTCCTGCCCGCCATCCAGTACAGCCTCAAGCCCGGCGACTTCAAGGCGCAGTGCCTGAGCCTGAAAGAGTCCGGTGCCAACTACGCCTTTCTCGCCAATACGGCCGGTTCCAACATCTCTTTGCTGAAAGCCTGCGACACGGTGGGTGTCGACGTTCAGTTCATGGCCAACATCTGGGGCTATGACGAGAACGTCATGAAGGCCGCCGGCAAGGCCGCGGACGGCGTCGTCTGGGTGATGGGCGCCGCCGCCTGGGGCGCCGACGTACCCGGCATGGAGACCGTCAAGGCGATCTCCAAGGCGGGCGATCCCGATGCCACCTACCGTCCCGTGCACTACATGCGCGGCGTGTGCTCCTACTACCTGATGAAGGAAGCCATGGAGTGGGCGGCCGAGAACGGCGGCATCACCGGTGAGAACATCCGCGACGGCATGTACCAGAAGAAGGACTGGGTGCCGGTGGGTCTCGAAGGTGTCTGTCCGCCGGCCACCTGGACCGCCGAGGACCACCGCGGCTACACCAACGTTTTCGTGTACAAGGGACAGGTCAAGGACGCTGCCGCGGCCGATGCCGACATCGCGCAGCTGATGGCCGACGGAACCATCGGCATGACCCAGGTCTACGAGGCCGACATTCCGCGCAAGCCCGAGTGGCTCGGCTGGTAATCGCCGGCTCTACGCCCGGCTCTACGAAAGGCATGGCCCCGCCCCGGCGCGGGGCCACCGCTTTCCGTTGAACGAAGAAAGGATGCCCCCATGAGCGAGGCCGCCGCCAAGACCGAACCCGCGGAGAACGCGGAAACCGCCGAAAACCTGTTGACCGTCAACAACATCGAGGTGGTCTACGACGAAGTGATCCTGGTGCTGCGCGGTGTCAGCCTCGATGTGCCCAAGGGCGCGCTGGTGACCCTGCTGGGCGCCAACGGCGCCGGCAAGTCGACCACTCTGAAGGCCATATCGGGACTGCTCAAGACCGAGGACGGCGAGGTCACCCGGGGCGACGTCATCTTCAAGGGCAACAAGATCAACCACCTGGCGCCGGAGGCCATCGTCCGGCGCGGCATTTTCCAGGTGATGGAAGGGCGACGCATCGTCGAGGACATGACGGTAATCGAAAACCTCAGGCTCGGCGCCTACACCCGCAAGGACAAGGGCGTCAAAGACGACATGGAGATGGTGTTCACCTACTTTCCGCGGCTCAAGGAACGCACCGGGCTCGCCGGCTATCTCTCCGGCGGCGAGCAGCAGATGCTGGCCATCGGCCGGGCGCTGATGGCGCGGCCGGTGATGATGCTGCTGGACGAGCCGTCCATGGGCCTGTCGCCGCTGCTGGTCGGCGAGGTATTCGAGATCATCCGCCGCCTCAACCGCGACCTCGGCATCACCATGCTGCTGGTGGAGCAGAACGCGCGGATGGCCTTGAAGGCCGCCGACTACGGTTACATCATGGAGTCCGGCAAAATCGTGCTCGACGGCACCGCCCAGGAACTCAGTGACAACGAGGACGTAAAGGAGTTCTATCTCGGTGGCGGCGGCGAGGAACGCAAGTCGTTCAAGAACCTAAAGTCGTACAAGCGCCGGAAACGCTGGATATAGCCATCGAGGATCACCAATTGCTACAGAGCTGACAACGGGGACCTAGAGACAAAGCGGGGGGCAGGGTGGAACGCATACATGACCGAATACTACGACAACCTGGAAACCCGCGATCCCGACGTACGTGACGCCGCGCTGTTCGACGAGCTTCCCTATCAGATCGCCAACGCTAAGGACAACGCACCGCACTACCGCGACCTGCTCGCGGACGTGGAGCCCAACGATATCACCGACCGAGCGGCGCTGGCGGCTCTGCCGGTCACCCGCAAATCCGACCTCATCGAGCTGCAGCGGCAGAAAATGCCCTTCGGCGGGCTGTCCACGGTGATCCGCGGCAACCTGGTTCGCATCTACCAATCGCCCGGCCCGATCTACGACGCCGAGGGCCATGAACACGACTACTGGCGAACGGGCCGCGCGTTCTTCGGCGCCGGCTTCCGCCCCTGCCGGGTGATCCACAATACCTTCTCCTATCACTTTACCCCGGCCGGCGCGATGGTGGACAGCGGCGCGCGGGCGGTTGGCTGCGCCGTGTTCCCGGCCGGCACCGGTAATACCGAGCTGCAGATCAAGGCGATCCAGGACGTACGTCCGCACTACTACGCCGGCACGCCCTCGTTCCTGAAGATCCTGCTGGAGGCGGCGCGTGAGATGAAGGCCGATATCTCCTCCATGAAACGCGCCTCGGTGGCCGGCGAGGGTCTGCCGCCGAGCCTGCGCGCCGATATCAAGGCGCTCGGCGTGGAGACCACCCAGTGGTATGGCACCGCCGATGTCGGCCTCATCGCCTACGAAACCGAGGCCATGGAAGGGCTGGTGGTCGACGAGGGCGCCATCGTCGAGATCGTCCGCCCCGGCACCGGCGACGTGGTGGCTGACGGCGAGGTGGGCGAGGTGGTGGTGACCACCTACGCGGCCGAGTACCCGATGATCCGCTTCGCCACCGGCGATTTGTCGGCGGTGATGCCGGGCCAGAGCCCCTGCGGGCGTACCAACATGCGGCTCAAGGGCTGGATGGGACGCGCCGACCAGACCACCAA
>CAKZLS010000352.1 GCA_937127205.1 uncultured Rhodospirillales bacterium | reverse complement strand
CCGCGGGCGTGGCGGTGGTGACCGGCGACACCAAAGTCGTCGAGCGCGGCAAGGGCGACGGCATCTTCATCACCACCACCGGCGTCGGCGTTGTGCCGGAGGGTGTAAGGCTCGCCCCGGACCGCGCCCGCCCGGGCGACCGGATCCTGGTCAGCGGTACTCTTGGCGACCACGGCGTCGCCATCATGTCCAAGCGGGAGAACCTGTCCTTCGAGACCGAGATCGTCTCGGATTCCGCCGCGCTTCACACCCTTGTCGCCGATATGATCGAGGCCGTTCCCGATATCCACATGATGCGCGATCCCACACGGGGCGGCGTCGCCACCGTGCTCAACGAAATCGCCCGCGAATCCAGGGTCGGTATGAAGATCCGCGAAGATGCTGTCCCCATCGCCACGGCGGTACGCGGCGCCTGCGAGCTTCTAGGGCTCGACCCGCTTTACGTGGCTAATGAAGGCAAGCTGGTGGCGTTCTGCGACGGCGACGACGCGGAGGCGTTACTGTCGGTCATGCGTGCCCATCTGTTGGGCCGGAATGCCGCCATCATCGGTGAGGTGATCGAGGACGAGCATAATTTCGTGCAGATGGAGACGGCCTTTGGCGGTGACCGCATCATCGACTGGCTGGCCGGCGAGCAGCTCCCTAGGATCTGTTGACGCTTGTCGATCGATCAAACCTGAATTGTCAAGCATGGTTCCGCATCGCGGCGTCAACTATACTGCCGCCGATGTCCGACACCCTCTCCATTCTCAATACGGTCTTTGGCTATCCGTCTTTTCGCGACCGGCAGGGCGCGATCATTGATCATGTGACGGCGGGCGGTGACGCGCTCGTTCTGATGCCGACGGCCAGCGGCAAGTCACTGTGCTATCAAATTCCCGCATTGGTGCGAAGTGGTGTCGGCATTGTGGTTTCGCCGCTGATCGCGTTGATGCATGACCAGGTGGCGGCGCTCAAGGAGCTGGGCATCAAGGCGGCATGCCTCAATTCATCGCTTTCGTACGAAGAGTCGTCGGCGGTGGAGCGAGGCTTGGCCGACGGAACGTTCGATCTGGTGTACGTGGCGCCGGAGCGATTGTTGACGCCCCGGTTCATGGCGCTACTGGATCGGATTGAGTCCGGTGGGGATTTAGCTTTATTTGCCATCGACGAGGCCCATTGCGTCTCGCAATGGGGACATGATTTCCGGCCGGACTATATCCAGCTGTCCATACTTCATGAGCGCTTCCCCAACGTTCCGCGCATTGCGCTTACGGCAACCGCTGATGATACGACCCGGGGCGAGATCATCCAGCGCCTGCAACTGCAGAATGCGAATATCTTCGTTTCCAGTTTCGATCGGCCCAACATCCGCTACCGCATCGTCGAGAAAAACAACGCCCGGGCGCAGGTGCTGAAGTTCATTTCCACCGAACACGCCGGCGACGCGGGCATCGTCTATTGCCTGTCACGCCGAAAGGTGGATGAAACCGCCCAGTGGTTGACCGGTCAGGGCGTGCGGGCGCTGCCTTACCATGCCGGTATGGATGCCGCGGCCCGCCGTCGCACTCAGGACGCGTTCCTCCGCGACGATGGCGTTGTGGTGGTGGCGACGATCGCCTTTGGCATGGGCATCGACAAACCAGACGTGCGCTTCGTCGCCCACCTCGACGTCCCGAAAAGTGTAGAGGGCTATTACCAGGAAACCGGCCGCGCTGGCCGCGACGGCCTGCCCGCGGATGCATGGATGAGCTACGGCCTCAATGACGCCGTCCAGCACCGTCGCATGATCAACGAATCCGATGCCAACGACACGTTCCAGCGCCTTGCCCACGCCAAGCTGGATGCGCTCCTGGCGCTCTGCGAAAGCGCTACCTGCCGGCGGCAACGCATGCTCGCCTACTTTGGTGAGCAGAGCGAACCGTGTGGCAATTGCGACACCTGTCTTGACCCGCCGGAGACATGGGACGGCACCGAGGCCGCACAAAAAGCGCTTTCCTGTGTCTATCGCACGGGCCAGCGGTTCGGCGCCGCCCATCTGTGCCACGTGTTGCTTGGGCGTGACACCGAGCGCATCCGTCAATGGAACCACGACCGGGTGAGCACCTATGGCATTGGCCAGGAGCTGAGCGAGAAAGAATGGCGTGGCGTTTTTCGCCAACTTGTCGCATTCGGCATGCTCGATGTGGATCACGACGCCTTCGGCGCCCTGCGGCTTGGCGAGGCGAGCCGCGATGTGCTCAAGGGCACGCGGCGCGTGACGCTGCGCAAACCGGCCAAGGGCAGGGCGGCAAAGGTTAAAACGGCCCGCGCCACCGCGTCGGGCATCACCGCCGCCGACCTCGACGCTGTCGAAACCACGTTATGGGACCGGCTTCGCGCCTGGCGAAGCGAAACCGCGACAGCCCACGGTGTTCCGGCCTACGTGGTATTCCACGACGCCACTTTGCTGGAACTCGCCCGCTCGTGCCCAGGCAGTTTAGCGCGCTTGGCCGACGTCCCCGGCATCGGCAACGCCAAACTGGAGCGATACGGCCAGTCCATCCTAAAAATTTGCCAGGACCACGCTGCGGAGCACGGCTTGGTGGCAGGGTAACGCCAATGGGTCGATAGGGTACGACGTCGAAGCCGCGAGTGTTAAAATTCCTGTGGATCAAGGGGAGGAGGACATCGGATCATGAAGCGGGTTCTGCTCATCTGTGGCGGGGTCATCGTCGTCATTGTCATCGCCGTGACCTATGTCCTGTATTCGTCCCTCGATACCATCGTCGCGGCGCAGATCGAGAATTACGGCTCGCGCTACACCGGAACCGCTGTGAAGGTGGATACTGTCAGCCTAGACTTGGTCTCGGGCACGGGTGACATCACCGGTTTTGCCGTTTCCAACCCTGCCGGGTTCGACGCGCCCACCGTCATGGACGTAGGCGAAATCACGTTGGCGGTCGACGTCGGCAGCGTCACCAGCGATCCTGTCGTCATCAAGGAAATCGTTATCGACAAACCGAAGGTAACCTATGAGATCGGCCCCGACGGCAACAACATCGACGCCCTTACCCGGCACGTAGAGGCTGAAATCTCTAAGACGTCCGCGGGCGATGGCGGTACCGGTACCGGCGACGGCAGCGAGCGAAAGCTGCTTATAGAGAATCTGTACGTCAGGAGTGGCGAACTGAGGGTCGGCACAACCCTTCTCAAGGGCAAGAACATGACTGTAGACCTCGAAAACATCCATCTTCGGAACATCGGCAAAGGCGAGGGTGGCGCAACCGAGGAGCAAGTGGCCGGACTTATCGCCGCCTCGCTGTTCAGGTGGCTGGGCGTTGCCATCAAGGGCGTGGATGTCGAGGATATCATGAAGGTGATCGGCGACAATGTCGGGGGCGGCCCATCGAAGATCCTGGAGGCAGGTAAAGAGATCGAAAGAGGTGCCAAGGGGACAGGCGAGATTTTGGAGAAGGAGGCCGGAGAAACCGCCGATAAATTGAAGAAGCTGTTCAAATAACCGTGCTCGTGTCTGGTGCTTCAGGTGCCCCAGGACTGGTAGCCGATTTACC
>CAKZLS010000351.1 GCA_937127205.1 uncultured Rhodospirillales bacterium | reverse complement strand
CGGCGGCCATGGTCTGGCCACGGCTTACTACCTCGCCAAGGAGCACGGCATTACGAACGTCGCGGTTCTTGAAAAAAGCTCCATCGGCCTCGGCAACACCGGGCGGAACACGACCATCATCCGCTCCAATTACCTCTGGGACGAGAGCGCCCGGCTGTACGAAAAATCGCTGCAGCTGTTCGAGACCCTTACCGGGGATATGAACTACAATCTGATGCTGAGCCAGCGCGGCGTGATCAATCTCGCGCACACGCTGCACGACCTTCGGGAGCTGGAACGTCGGGTCAACGCCATCCGCCTGAACGGGGTCGACTCCGAGATCCTCACCGTTCCCGAGATCAAGCGCATGGTTCCGATCCTCAACACATCGCCCGATGCCCGCTATCCGGTGCTGGGCGCGTCTTTGCAGCGGCGCGGCGGCGTCGCCCGCCACGATGCGGCGGCGTGGGGACTAGCCCGGGCGGCGGATGCGCTCGGCGTCGACGTGATCGAAAATTGCGAAGTCACTGCGATCCGGCGTGACGGCGACCGGGTCACCGGTGTCGAAACTACCCGCGGTACCATCAAGACCTCCAAGGTGGGCATTGTCGCCGCCGCGCACACCAGTGTTCTCGCGGCGATGGCCGGTATCCGGTTGCCCATCGAGGTGCACCCGCTGCAGGCCCTGGTCTCGGAACCCATCAAACCAGTGATCGATTGCGTGGTGATGTCCAACCAGGTGCACGTCTATGTCAGCCAATCGGACAAAGGCGAACTGGTAATCGGCGCCGGGATCGATGCCTACAACGGTTATGCGTCGCGCGGCAGCCTTCATATAATTGAGGAGCAGATGCAGGCGATCCTGCAGCTCTATCCGGTGTTCAGCCGGCTTCGCATGCTACGCCAGTGGGCCGGTAACGTGGATGTCTGTCCCGATGCCAGCCCGATCATATCTAGAACTCCGGTCGAAGGGCTGTATGTCAATGGCGGCTGGGGCACCGGTGGCTGGAAGGCGACACCGGGATCCGGCTGGGTGTTCGCCCATACCATCGCCCAGGACCGTCCGCATGCATTGAACGAGGCTTTCGATCTCGAACGGTTCACCACCGGCGCCTTGATCGACGAACACGGCGCCGCCGCGGTCGCCCACTGAGAGAGACGGAAGATGCTGCTGATCCATTGCCCCTGGTGCGGTCCCCGCGACGAGATCGAGTTCAAGTACGGCGGCGAGGCGCATATAACCCGCCCAACCGAACCCGACGCCTTGAGTGATACCGAATGGGCCGACTACCTGTTCATGCGCACCAATGCGAAGGGCCTGCACCGCGAACGGTGGGTGCATAGCGCCGGGTGCCGGCGGTGGTTCAACGTCGCTCGCGACACTGTCACGAACGAGATTTTCGCAAGTTACAAGATGGGCGAGAAGCCGCCGGTGGAGGGAGGCTCGTGAGCCAGATTTACCGACTGGCCGAGGGTGGCCGTATCGACCGCAGCCGGACCCTTACGTTCTCCTTCAACAAACGCAAGTACCAGGGGCACCCCGGCGACACGCTTGCGTCCGCCTTGCTGGCCAACGGCGTTTCGGTGGTGGGCCGGAGCTTCAAGTATCACCGCCCGCGGGGCATCGTCGCAGCCGGCGTGGAAGAGCCCAACGCCCTGGTGCAATTGGGAACCGGCGCCCGCACCCAACCCAATCTGCCGGCCACCATGATCGAGCTGTTCGACGGGCTCAGCGCCGAAAGCGTCAACTGCTGGCCGAACGTGGACTACGACGTGGGATCCATCACCCAGTGGTTCTCACCGATAATGCCCGCCGGCTTCTACTACAAGACGTTCATGTGGCCGGCCCGCTACTGGATGGCCTACGAGCGCGTCATCCGCAGGGCCGCTGGCCTCGGCAAGGCACCGACCCAGCCCGATCCAGACATCTATGACAAGATGCACACCCATTGCGACGTGCTGGTTGTGGGCGGCGGGCCGGCGGGACTGGCCGCCGCCCTTGCCGCCGGGCGCGCCGGCGCCCGGGTTATCCTCGTTGACCAGCAGCCCGAGCTCGGCGGGCAGTTGTTAGCCGAACGCGCGGTGGTCAATGATGAACCCGCGCTCGACTGGACGAATTCGGCGGCGAGAGAGCTTGCCGGCATGGACGATGTCCGAATGCTCTCGCGAACCACGGCCTTCGGGTATTACGAGCACAACTACGTGGCGTTGCTGGAACGGCGCCAAACCGGACCGTCGAACACCGCCAATGGGTCGCGCGAGCGCCTTTGGAAGGTGCGCGCCAAGCAGGTCGTGCTGGCTACCGGGGCCATCGAACGGCCGCTGGTGTTCGCGGACAACGACCGCCCTGGCGTCATGCTCGCCGGCGCCGTCCGCCAGTACGTCAATCGTTACGGGGTGACGCCGGGACCGCGCATCGCCGTGTTCACCAACAATGACGACGCCTATCGCACGGTCTTGGATCTCGCCGACTCCGGAGTCAGGATTGCTGCCGTGGTCGATGTGCGGACCGACCCAGTGGGCGAACTGCCCGAGAAAACCATCGCGCGCGGGATCGAGGTAATCAAGGGCTCCGCCGTTGTCCGCGCCAAGGGCGGCTGGCGGCTGGACACCGCCGAAGTCATGGCGCTCGACGGATCGGCCGAGACGGTGACGGGATCGGTGCGGAGAATCCCCTGCGATGTGCTTGCCGTCTCTGGGGGCTGGAACCCGGCGATCCATCTGTTCTCGCAATCGGGCGGCAAGGCTCGGTTCCTAGACGACACCGCGTGTTTCGTTCCCGGTGCGTCGGTCCAGGCGGAACGCTCCGCCGGCGCTTGCAACGGCGCTTTCGCCCTGGCTGACTGTCTTGCCGAAGGATTGGCGGCCGGCGCGTCGGCGGCTTCCGCCGCTGGCTTTACCCGCAAGTCCCGGCGCAAAAAACCGGCCGCCGACACGGTCGGGGAAGCGGCGCTGCGGCCATTTTGGGTGGTTCCAGCCGTCGGCGGCAAGCGCCGAGGCAAGCACTTCCTCGATCCCCACAACGACGTTTCCGTCGCCGATGTGGAACTGGCCCAGCGCGAAGGCTATGAATCAAGCGAGTTGACCAAGCGCTATACGACACTCGGCATGGGCACCGACCAGGGCAAGACCGGCAATATTCACGGATTGGCAATCATGGCCGGGATGCGGGGCGTCGACATTCCCACGGTCGGCACCACCACCTTCCGTCCGCCCTATACGCCGGTGACCTTCGGCGCTTTTGCGGGACGCGATATCGGCGGGCTTTACGACCCGGTGCGAGTGACGCCCATGCATCGGTGGCACGTCAACGCCGGCGCAAAGTTTGAAGACGTCGGTCAATGGAAACGGCCGTGGTACTTCCCGCAGGAAGGCGAAACCATGCGCGAGGCGGTGGATCGCGAGTGTTTGGCGACGCGCAACGCCATTGGCATTCTCGATGCATCCACCCTCGGCAAGATCGACATCCAGGGGCCGGATGCTTCGGAGCTGCTCAACCGTGTCTACACCAACGCCTGGAAGCAGCTCGCCGTTGGGCGCTGCCGCTACGGGCTGATGTGCACCGAAGACGGCATGCTGTTCGACGATGGGGTTACCACGCGGCTCGGCGAAAACCACTACATGATGAGCACCACGTCCGGCAACGCCGCCCGCGTGCTCGCCTGGATCGAGGAATGGCTGCAGACCGAATGGCCAGAGCTTAAGGTCTACGCCAACTCGGTGACCGAGAGCTGGGCGACCGCCGCCATCTCCGGGCCGCTGGCGCGCACCCTCCTCGGCGAACTCACCGACATCGACCTCGCCAACGACGCCTTTCCCCACATGAGTTTTCAAGAAGCGCACGTCGCCGGTTTCCCGGCCCGCATTTTCCGGGTCAGCTTTACCGGCGAGACGTCGTTCGAGATCAACGTTCCCGCGAGCCATGGTCTTGCGCTTTGGACCGCGTTAATGGACGCGGGCGAACCCTACGGTATCACGCCGTTCGGGACGGAAACCATGCATGTGCTTCGCGCCGAAAAGGGCTTCATCATCGCCGGCCAGGAAACCGACGGCACGGTCACGCCCATCGATCTCGGCATGGACTGGGCGGTGAGCAAGAAGAAGGATTTCATCGGCAAGCGCTCGCTCAATCGCGCCGACTGCGTCCGCGCCGACCGCAAGCAGCTGGTGGGTCTGCTCACGGAGAACCCAAAGGACGTGCTGCCGGAGGGCGCCCAGATCGTCAGCGAACTCAAGGACCGGCCTCCGATGGAAATGATTGGCCATGTCACGTCGAGCTATCACAGCGCCAATCTCGGCCATTCCATCGCCCTGGCGTTGATCAAGGGCGGCCGGGAAAGAACGGGCGAGACCGTCCACGTGCCGCTCGTCGGCGGAACCCTAACGGCCACCATCACCGATCCTGTATTCTTCGACCCTGAAGGAGCACGGCTCCGTGGCTGAGCAACCCCGCCGCCGGAACGCCCTCGCCCATCTCGGTCTGGCGGCCTGCGCCGACACTTCCGCCGACGCCGGAGTGGTGCTTTCCGAGTTGCCGTTCCGCCATCAGATCGCGGTGCGCGGCGACTCCGATGATCCGGCCTTAATAGAAGCGGTGCAACAGGTCATCGGTGCCAAACCGCCCACTGAGCATAACACAGCCGCCGGCCCGGCGGACCTCGCCGCGGGACCACGCATCCTCTGGCTGGGCCCGGACGAATGGCTGGTCGTTAGTGCCGACAACAGAGCGGCGGCACTCGCATCGGCATTGGCAACACAGCATGCGGCGGTGGTCGACGTGTCCGATGGCCGTACGGTCATCTCCATTTCAGGCCCCAACGCCCGCGATCTGTTGGCCAAGGGCTGCCCGCTCGACCTGCACCCGAGGGTCTTCGCCCCCGGCCGCTGCGCTCAGACGGTGATCGCCCACGCCCACGTCATCATCCATCAGATCGACGATGCGCCCTGCTACGAGGTTTATGTGCACAGGAGCTTCGCCGACTATTTCTGGCATTGGTTGGAGGACGCCGCCAACGAGTACGGCATGG
>CAKZLS010000350.1 GCA_937127205.1 uncultured Rhodospirillales bacterium | reverse complement strand
TGTTCCCTTTTTGTACAACGCCAAATCGGCTGAGGAAAGTGCGTAATCAGGAAATGAATTGAGTGATTTCAGTGGGTTGTGATTCCATCGAGTTTGCAACATTGATGGAGGATGACATGCCCTGGACTGAAATCACTCGCCCGAAGTATTGCCGCGATCATCTTCGCTACGCAAGCGACATGACCGACGAAGAGTGGGCGCTGATTGCGCCGTATATGCCGCCGCCGCGTCCCCTCGGCCATCCGCGGACGACGAATTTGCGTTCGGTTGTCGATGCCGTGTTTTATATCTCCGCGACCGGCTGCCAGTGGCGGATGCTGCCCAAGGACTTCCCGCCCTGTTCAACGGTGCAGAACTATTTCTATCCCTGGCGGGAGGACGGCACCTGGGAGCGCATCAACCATGCGCTGGTCATGGCGGCGCGCGAAGCCGAGGGCCGCGAGGCCAGTCCTACCGCCGGCGTCGTCGACAGCCAATCGGTCAAGACCACCGAGAGCAGCGGCCCGCGCGGCTATGACGCGGGCAAGAAGGTGAAAGGCCGCAAACGCCATATCCTCGTCGACACCATGGGCTTGCTGCTCGCGGTGATTGTCCACGGCGCCAACATTCAAGACCGCGACGGCGCCGTCCCGCTGATCCAATCCATGCGGGATCTCTATCCCTGGCTGCGCCACCTCTTTGCCGACGGCGCATACGCGGGCGGAAAACTCAAAGCCGCCCTCACAAAATTCGGCAAATGGACAATCGAAATCATCCCGCGTTACACGACCGCAAAGGGCTTCGAGGTGCTCCCCCGCCGATGTAGGGCTATCGCATATGGGCGAGGAGCTTGCGCAGGAGCGAGAGGTTTTGCGCGCCGTGGCCGGCTCGGTTTCGCGCGGCGTCTTCGCCGAGCGATACATCGAGCGCCCAATGCAGATTGTTCTCGATGCTCCAGTGGGCGCGCACGACGGAGGCGATGCGTTCGGCGGAGAGCTGGGTGGAGAGCACGAAGAAGCGCGCTTTGAGGGTTTCGCCTTGGGTGCTGGGTCGCACCGCCTCGACCCGGGCCACGGCGCAAGCCCCTGGCATACCGGAGAAGGCTTCGAAATCGGGGGCCGCGACGATCTGGGCGCGGCGCTGCTCCGTACGGTCGTGGCCGGTCTCGATAGCGCCGAGAGCCATTTCGCCGGCGCCTGTGGCCAGGAGGCGCTCGGCTTCGGCCAAGAGTTGCGGCTGGTTTGCCTTGATGGCCAGAGCATAGTCGCCGCCGGCCTCGCGGATGGCGCCGGCCACATCCTTGCGACAGTGCAGCGCATCGGCGGTGACGATGCAGTCTGCAAGATCGAGGAGCGCGACCGCCTCGAGGACGCCCCTGACCTCGCTGCGCCCCGGTGCCAGGCGCTGAGCCACGACCAAGCGCGCCTCGGCGGCCCAAACATTGACGAGATGCAGAGGACAGGTCTTGGCCCCGCGTCCGTAGGCGCCCCTAAGAGCCTTGCCGTCGATCGCCACCACCCCTTCGAGGCGTTCGGCGAAGGCACGGATAAAGGCCATGAAGGCCGCTTCGAAAGCCTCCGGGTCGAGCAAGCGGAAGACGCGACTGAAGGTATCGTGGCTCGGCGGACCGTGCGGCATATCCACGATCTCGCACAGAAACGGCACTTTAGACCGCGCGAACAAGGCCATGTCCACGCAGGTCTGCGCTCCGCACAGCGTCGCCGCCAGCGCGACAAAGACGATCTCCAGAAGATCGTGACGAGCATTGCCCGCACGCGGGTCGGGCAGATCACCAAACGCGGCGTCGAACTTCTCCATCGGGCCCTCCAACAAATGAAAAGCCACTCAAGACTCCTGTCCTCTCGCGTCGTCAAATCCCCATATGCGATTCCCCTGCTTGCCGATGGGTGGTCGAGCGCACCTTCGCTTGGCTTTGTCGTAATCGACGCGAGAACCGAACGACCGCTTCGGATAGAATCCCTTTTAACCAATTTCACCTGTTTTTCTGCCCACATGCGGTTACCAGACGGGCGGGTCCGTCGCATCCTCGGTGATACCGTTTCGCCCAACTTGAACACCGGCTTTTGCTAGGTATCTGAGACTATTGGCGGATTTCGTTTGCTGGGTGCGCTGTGGCACTACGCCATGCGGTGTTTTCGGATGCGTGGTCGGCGTTAGCGGGAGGGGCGGTTACGGGCTCCGGCGCCCACGAGGCTGACGCGCGGCGGCAGGGCGAGGCCGACGGCCTTGATCAGGCGGGGGACGACGCCGGTGGCCTCGGTGCGGACGGCCCAGGTTTTGCCGCCGTGTTCGAGGCGGGCCTCTTGCAGGCGGTTGAGATCGAGCAGCACGTCCAGCCATTCGGGCAGGAACCCTGCGCCGCGGCAGCGATCGTGCAGGTCCTTGCGCAGGACGAGCGCGAGGAAGCTGCAGAACACGTGGCCGCGGATGGCGGCGTCGGAAACCGAACGAGAGCGGCGAATACCGTCAGTCCTTGATAAACAGGCGCCTCGGGTTCGTACAGAACGGCTCTGCTCCCGTTTCGGTAACTCGGAAGCACTCTGAGATTTCAATTCCCCAATCGTCCATCCATATGCCGGGTATCATGTGAATGGTCATGCCGGGGCGCAGTTCGGTCTTGTCGCCAGGACGGAGGCTCAGAGTGTGCTCGCCCCAGTCCGGCGGATAGCTGAGCCCGGTCGAATAGCCGATGCGGGACTCCTTCTCGAGGCCGTGTCGCCGGATCGAGCGGCTCCAGGCCGCTTCCACCTGTTCGCACGTCGCGCCGGGTTTGGCCGCATCAAGGGCGGCGTTCAGTCCCTCGACAACGATCTCGGCTGTGTCCACCAGGCGTTGGGGCGGCTTGCCGATATGCACTGTTCGCGCCTGGGGGCAGTGGTAACGCCGCCGGCAGCCGGCGAGTTCAAGGATCGTGGCCTCGCCGAGAACAAACCGGCTGTCGTTCCAGGTGAGATGCGGCGTCGCCGTGCCGGACCCTGTTGGCAGCATCGGAACGATTGCGGTGTACTCACCCCCGAATTCGGGTGTTCCCGAAATCTGAGCGCGATAGATGGCCGCCGCCGCGTCGCACTGCCTATTGCCAGGGTGGATCGCGTCGACAGCCGCGGCTATCGCATTTTCGACGATCCGCGCGGCCTGTGTCATGTATTCGATCTCTCTCGCCGACTTGATGACCCGGATCCAGTTGACAAGGCCGTGGCCGTCCTTGAACGTAGCGTTGGGCAGTCGGCTCTTCAGGGTTTCGTAGGCAGCCGCCGTGAAGTAGTAGGCGTCCATTTCCACACCGAGGCTGCCCCGGTCCCAGCCTTTGGTTTTCAGAAAATCGGCGACGAAATCCATGGGGTGCTTGACCGTCGACTGCACGTAATCGTCAGGGTAGGGAAGGATGTTCCGATCATCGAGGTAGGTGGTCACCTTGGCACCGACGGCATCCATGCCGCGTCCGATCCAAATGGGATGCCTCTCTTCCAGGGCGACGACGACAGCTTGGTGAACGTAGAACGACCAGCTATCGTAGCCGGAGAGATAGCACATGTTGGACGGATTGACACACAGCAGCACGTCAATCCCCCGGGTCTGCATGGCCTCCTTCGTCTTGCGCACGCGCGCATCGTATTCGGCGATATCGAACGCGAGCGTGCCCGCCCCTTTGGTCCCTGCCGGAGGTTGGGCGATACCATCTTGGATCGTTTCGCGCGTTGTCACAGTGCACCTTCCTCGGTATCGATGGTCGCGCCGTAGCCGCCCGCCCGCGCCACGCGTAGTGCGTAGAGAGCGATGGCGGTGTCCTGCACGCCGGTGCCTGTTAGATCGCAGACCGTAATCTGTCCATTGTCAGCGCGTCCCGGTCTAGCCCCGCAAGTAATGTCTCCCAGCTCGGTCACGGCCGCATCCGCGTCAAGGACACCGGCTTCGACCGCGTGGTGAAGCTCGCCAAGCCGGAGGCTCTGCGTCCGCCGATCGCAGACGAAGAGGCTGGCTTTGGCGAGGACCGCCGGATGAAGCTCGTTCTTTTCCTCGCTGTCGGAGCCCATCGCCGTGATATGAAGGCCGGGATGCAGCCAGTCCGCCTCCACGATGGGTGAACGCGCCGCAGTGGTCGTGACGACGATGTCGCTTTCCGCAACTGCTTGCCGGGCGGTGGCTACCGGCGACACCTCAATGCCGAGCCGCTGTTCCATATCCGCGGCGTAGGCCTCAGCCTTCTCCGGATCGCGCGCCCAGACCAGGACGCGGCGGAAATCGCGGACCAGCTTCAGGGCTTCCACCTGCAGGCGGGCCTGGACACCGGCGCCGATGACGCCCACGGTCGGACAATCGGGTTTGGCGAGATGACAGCCGGCGACCGCTCCGGCTGCGGCGGTGCGAACATCCGTGAGGTAACCGTTGTCCAGCAGAACTGCTTCAACGATACCGGTTGTCGCGCTCAGCACTACCATCAGGCCGTTGACGCTGGGCAATCCCAGCTTGGGGTTGTCGAAGAAGCCGGGGCTCATTTTTATTGCGAAGCCGGCGAGACCAGGTATGTACGCGGTCTTGACGTCAACCTCGCCGTTGTTCTCGGGGACGTCGAGTCTCAGGATCGGAGGCATGATCACCCTGCCGCCCGCGAGGGCCGTGAAGGCCTCCTGGACAACATCGACGGCTTCGAGGTCGAGGCCGACGGATCGACGAAGTTCCGCCTCGGTCAGAATGGTGACGGTCGACATGGCTCCTTTCCTCCCGTTAAGTTCCTGCATCCGGCCGGTATTGGAGGGCGATATCCGTGAACGCTGTCATATCCACGTTCTGGCCGCTGATGATAACGGCAACGGTTTCCCCGAGGGATCGGGCCAAATCGTGCAGCAGAACCGCGATCCCCACTGCGGCACCCCCTTCGGCGACCAATCTTTCCCGCCAGTAGAGACGGGCCATGGCCTCCGCAATCTGCGCCTCGCTCACGACGATACATTCGTCGACAAGGTCGCGGACGATCGGAAACGTGTGCCTATTCTCGAGACCGATGCCGCCGCCGAGGCTGTCCGCGAGCGACCGTTCCTCCTTCACAAGAACCGGTCGACCGGCCTTGAGACTCTCGATCATCGCTGCTCCGTGTTCCATGGAAACACCGATGATACGGATCCGTGGAGAGATCGACTTCATGGCGAAGGCGATGCCACCGATCAAACCGCCGCCCGACAGCGGCACGATGACGCTCTCAACCTGTGGCAGGTCCTCCAGAAGTTCGAGGCCGATGGTTCCCTGGCCAGCGAGGACGGCCGGATCATCGAACGGATGGACAAAGGTCATGGCGTCGTTGTCAACCAGCCGGGCCACTTCCTGTTCGGCTTCGTCCTGGCTATCGCCGATAATGCGGACCTCAGCGCCAACCGCACGGATCGCCTCGACCTTGTTTTCCGGAACGAGTGTCGACATGCAGATAACGGCGCGCACACCAAGCGCGCGCGCCGCGAACGCGACGCCGCGGCCGTGGTTGCCGGTCGACATGGTGACGACGCCCCGCGCCTTTTCCTCTTCGCTCA
>CAKZLS010000349.1 GCA_937127205.1 uncultured Rhodospirillales bacterium | reverse complement strand
TGGGCGGCGACGCACTATTGGTTTACCCCTCTCATGGCGTCGGCGGGGGACTCGGCCCTTCCGAACTGTGTTCTGAAATAGGTGGGCTCAGTTGCGCCGGTCGCGAAGGTAGACCACGATACGCGCGATGACGAGGCCGACGACCCAACCGGTCAGCGGCACCAGAAAAATCGTGTTGAAAAAGGGATCGGATACATCGCCGTTGGTCACCGCCAGGACCAGCAGCATCCAGCCCGCCGATCCCACATAGCCCACGGTCATCCACAACCGGCGGCTTTGCCAGTCGAGCTTCATCGGCGGAGCACGAACTGTTGGGCGTCCAGGCGGCGCTGCCAACCGCTGCGCTCCAGTTCCGGGTCGAGATGCTCTTCTTCGGGGTAGCCGAGGCAGAGATAGGCGATCAGCGTCCAGTCGTCGGGGACATCGAGCGCGGTCTTGACCCTCACCGGATCGAGGATCGATACCCAGCCCACGCCGATGCCGTGGGCGCGCGCCGCGAGCCACAGCGCGTTGACCGCCCCGACCACGGAGTAGCACAGCATTTCCGGCATGGTTCGAACGCCGAGGCCGTTTCCCGCTTGCGTATGGGTATCGGCGAAGACACCAAGCTGGACCGGCGCCCGATCGAACCCGGAGAGCTTGAGCCGGGCATAAAGTTGCGCCCGTTCGCCTTGGTATTGGGCCAACGCCGAGTGGTTGCATTCCTCGAAGTTGGCGCGGACCGCTTGCCGCCGGTGGGTGTCCTCCACTTTGACGAACCGCCAGGGTTGGCTGTTGCCCACCGAGGGTGCGAGCGCCGCCAGAGCGATAAGATCGTCGATCAGGTCCGGATCCAGCGGGTCGGTTCGGAAGCGGCGCACGTCTCGGCGCCACCGGAACAAGGCTTCCAACTGGTCACGGAAATCGAGGTCGAATTGCGGTGGTTGCGTGACGGCGCGCGTTTCATCCATATCGATCGCGCACTCTAGAGGTTTTGAGGGCGGGACGCCACAGCCAGCGAACAGAATTGGGTCGATCTGTCGGTCCGCTTCCGGTCCCGCGGTACTGGCTATGCCTGCAACAGCGCCCTAATTAGCCGGTTAGAATACTTGGGAGCGTGGGATGATGGATCGATCGAGGTTCGGTTTGCCGGCGGCGGGCATTCGGGTGTTCATCGCCGCTTGGGTGGTTGCGGTGATCGCGGCGGTCTCCGGGACGGCGCGCGCGGAGAACGAAGCGGCCGCGTGGGAGGCGCTGCGTCAGGGCGGCCACATTGCCATCATGCGCCACGCGCTCGCGCCCGGCACCGGCGATCCTGCACGGTTCGCGCTCGAAGACTGTACGACACAGCGAAACCTGTCGGCAGAAGGCCGTGCCCAAGCCGAGGCAATCGGCGATGCGTTTCGCGCCAACGGGGTGAACGTGGACGGCGTTTATTCCAGCCAGTGGTGCCGGTGCCTGGATACGGCGTCGTTACTCGGTCTCGGCGAAGTAAACGAGTTGCCCTCGCTCAATTCGTTTTTCCGCAACCCCGAACGCGGCGATGCGCAGATGGACAAGCTCTGGGAATGGTTGGCGGACAACCCCTCCGAGGGTACGAAAGTTCTGGTTACCCACCAGGTGGTGGTCACGGCGGTCACCGGGGTGTGGCCGCGGTCGGGCGAAACCATCGTGTTTCGCGTCACCGGCGACCAGACACTGGAACAAATCGGACGGATCCCGCCGCCGCGATAGTTCTCCTTGCATGAGAGGAATAGAGGGCGATAGGTTCCAGACCACAAGGCGCCCGGATGGCGAAATAGGTAGACGCACAAGACTTAAAATCTTGGGACTTCGGTCGTGCCGGTTCGAGTCCGGCTCCGGGCACCACTCTTTGAGCGGGCGAGCGCGTCTCGGGCGGCGCGGTCAAGAAGTTTAACCCTCCGAAGGAAAAAGGCGCCACGAGAGCGGCGCCTTCACGTCATGGGTTGAGCGCAGCCGGTGCTTACTTCGCGTATTTAAACTCTGGCAGAGCCTCCACCATTTCT
>CAKZLS010000348.1 GCA_937127205.1 uncultured Rhodospirillales bacterium | reverse complement strand
TCGTCGGTCGCAAGCAGTGGCGGAAGATCATAGATGACCAACCGATCCGGATACC
The DNA here is from genome assembly GCA_937127205.1 of uncultured Rhodospirillales bacterium. Lineage (GTDB taxonomy): Bacteria > Pseudomonadota > Alphaproteobacteria > Rhodospirillales > Defluviicoccaceae > CAKZLS01. Next base: position 3,611 of record CAKZLS010000348.1, on the reverse strand, counting down.
GGGTTTTCAGTTCTTTGGCCAAGGACACCATTTCCGGAGACGACAAAAGTTCGGAAGAATTGCCGACCCGCTTTGCCGCGGGGAGAACAACCAAGCGCTCGATGCCCGGGTTGATAAGGCAATCAGCGAGGGGCGCGCCCCCGGTCAGATAGTCAATGAGGCTAACGCCAGGCTCTATCCCGAAGAATTCATGGATGCTCGGACGGCGCAGGTCCAGGTCCACCAGCAGTACGGTATGATTCACGTCCATCGCCAGGCTGATCGCCAAATTGACCGACGTGAGCGACTTGCCTTCTTCCGGATTGGGACTGGTAATGGCCAACGTGGAATGGCTTTGCGCCGACATTCGCTGCAGGACCTGTGTCCGGAGTATCCGGAATGCATCCGCCAACTGCTCCTGCGGCACACCAGCGATCACCCGTTTCTCCCGGAGAACATGGGGTTTGGTCTTTTCGACCCGCGTTTCGCTGTACGCGATGGGCGCGTTGAGATCCCTCGGAACCGGCCTCCCAGCGGTGCGTTCTCGGGAGCGGGAAGGTGGAGGCGCTGCCAATACTTCGCCACGCTGTTGGCGTGCCTTTTCAAGCGCCTTTTGGATTTTTTCCACTAATCAGATCCTTTGCCGCTTGGCGATTATCTAGAAATACTGGATCAATATGGTGTCCAGTCGTCGTTCCGCGACGGACCACAATACGTCCAAAGGTCTTATATTATAGTGAAGAAACGCCAGCCCGACGCCCAACAGCACACACGCGGTGGCACCATAAATGGCGGCACGGCGCCACGATCGCATAACATCGCCCTGGGTTTTGATGTAAGGAACAACGACCAAGGGGGCGGTACCGGTGATCGCGGTCAAATCCTTGGAATTGTGAACGGATTGATCCAGTGCTTCTGACAACGCCGCGCCGCCCAAACCCGCGCCAATGGACAGAACAAAACCGAACATGACGATAGCCAATCGGTTCGGTGACGCGGGCTCCGTTGGAAGCTGCGGCGGCTCGATCAGGGTAAAGCGCTCGCTCTTGCGCTCCGTTTCCAGTGCCTCGCCGAGCTGCGCCGCCATCTGCTTGGCTTTGATATCCTGGAATTTGGCAATGGCGTTCTCGAGTTGGCGAGTGATGCGCATGTAATCGCGCTCCACCAGCGGGATCCCCATGATCCGCTGTTCGTACTCGTCGAGTTTTGCCTTGGTTTGAATCTTCTGTTGTTCGATGGCGGCCAGTTCCGAAGCTGCGGACTGGATCTGGGCGCTCATTTGAATGTAGTGCGGATTGTCCGCGCTGGCGCTGCCACGAGGCCGGCTCGACGCCTGACCGGCAGCGCTCAACGCGCTTTGCAAAGAAGATTGCTGACGCTTGAGTTTCACCACGTCAGGATGGCTCTCGGCATATCGCTGCTGGGCGATAGCAAGATCTTTCTGGACGTTTCGGAGCTCGGCACGGATCAGCGCCGGATCGGGGCCGGCACCCGTTTCCTTTTCAAGCGCCTGAATTTCCCGGCGCAGCTTCACCACATCCGGATGCTCCGGCCCATATCTGCCGGACACGGTGATAAACTGCGTCCGCAAAGCCTTGAGCTGATCGGTGGCGCTCATAACCGGCACCCCGCCAGCCTGATAGGAGCCATAGGGGCTCAACTGGGTCAGTTCGGACTCCATGTAGATTTTTTGCTGGCGGAGGGCCTGCGCGCGCCGATCGAGATCCCGCAGTTCGCTCTCGCTCCGTTCAATCAGCTGCATATTATAGTCGAGTTGTTCCGGGAGGCTGCCAAGGTTGCGCTCCTTTAGCTCCGACAGCTCCCGTTCGTACCCGGCAATTTCCTCTTCGAGCTGCTCGGCCTCGTTGTCGAGAAAGTCCGCCGTTTCTCGGGCCGATTCCTCTCGCGTGCGGATGTTCTCGCCAAGGTAGAGCGACACCAAATCGCTGGCGACCTTCTGGCTAATTCGCGGGTCGGAATGCTCGAAAGAGAGGCTGAAAGCGATGGTTGCTTGCCCCGGACGACCGGTCCTGGGATCGATGACATCGGCGCTGATGAGCTCCATCCGGACGTCCTCGCGCATATCTTCGACTACTTCGGTTACCGGCAATACCTCACGAACCTCCTCGTACAGATCGAACTTATTGATGATCTGGAGGAGATGTTCGGTGGTGGTCGCGCGGTGATAAATGGTCTGAAGACGCTGATCCGCGTAGCTGGTGATGGTGGAGAACACCAGTTCCCGCGGCACGTCCGGCTCCTCGATTAGGACGACGGCTGCCGATCGATATACCGATGGGAGGAGAACCGCGATTACCGATACAACCAGGAACATCGCCACAGCGGGTGCAACAAAATGCCACTTACGGCGCTTGACGATGGCTAGGTAATCATGCGGAGTCTTTACTGCTTCAACCATAAACATGCTGCCTTGACAACTAAACGGCCTGTCTAACGGGCAAGCGTTTGGCGACCTAGCACGTCAACGAGAAGATGACAAAGTCGGTAGATCATAGCTCAATTTGGCGTACACGGCATTCGAGTCGCCTTGAGTTCCATCTTCGCTTTGGAGTTGATCGTACTTTTGCCAGCGAAATTGGTAGAAACAATTCAAGCTAAGATCCTCAAGTAGGCGCCAACGCACGCCCGGCCTAAGAGATACATATTGCCGGGATCGATCCTCGCTGACATTGGTCGGCGAGTCCTGCATAAAATACCTTGCCGTCAGATCAATTGCAACCTTTTCAAGCAAATTATAGCGGCCATACAACCGAAACTCGTCTTTATTCAACAAGGCACCAGTCGAAGAGTTGGGTTCCGTGGTCCGCGTATATTGCCCCTCGAGGAAAGTGCGATCGGAGGGTTGGTAGGTAATTCTGGCATCGGCGATGTAGCCCACATCGGTGCTGCTATCGGACGACGTGGCGCCCGGGCCACGAATTTGCTGACCGATGACACGCGGCCCCACGAGCGCCGACAGACTGACGGTTTCGGTCAACAAATGGCTCCCACCCAGCAGAACACCCACAAACTGACTGTCCAGTGAACCAAACTTGTTGGAATCGTAGTAGTAGGCGTCGACGGCACCCAGCAACTGTGTCCGTGGGGTCAGCACATGGGAGTAGCTCAAAGAGCCGGAAACCTGATCGTAATCCCTCAATCGCCCGCTGGGATAGTTGACCGTGGTGTAGGTAGCCGATGTGTCGATGGTATCGCGGGGGCCCAATTCATAGGACCACGACGGACCCGCCCGAAAGATCTGCCGCCGCAGGTTGTCAAGAATGAACAGGCCGGTGTTGTCTATATCGCTCGTTCGCGACGTATCGTTCACGAAATCGCCTTGCACGCCCCACAGGCTGCGGCCGTATTGGTACTCCGAGCCCAGTGTGATGTATTGGTCATTGGAGTTCAGTTGGTCTTCATTGGCGAATACGGTGAAATTGAACAGACTATCCAAGTATAGTCTTAGATTTGGGGTCCGCACACCGGCGTCCGCTCGGATCGCACTTTCGAACGACGTGTCGGAAACTACCTGGTCCTCGGTCAAGCTGAGGCCGATGTTGTCGTCGTACTCGACATCCTGCGTTATACCCGTAGAAATGTACCACTCCGCCGCTCGCGCGCCGGGCATG
>CAKZLS010000347.1 GCA_937127205.1 uncultured Rhodospirillales bacterium | reverse complement strand
GTGAAGCAACGGGAGCGAAAAACGACGATTGGACGCTCGACGTCGTCGCCGGAAACTAACAATCTTCGGATTCTGCTTTGCCATCGGGGCGGAATGTGGCGGCTGCAATGGCGGCGGACGCAAACGATCGTCCGCGAAAACGAGCAAGCCGCGGTCCACGGCGGATGATGTCGGCAGCCGTCGGAGCCTTGTCGGCGGCTGCGGTAGTCATTGTGTATGTCTTTGCAAGCGGCCAACCCGACGAAAGTACCGTCACAAGAACGAACGTTTCTGCAAGCGCCGACGTTGGATACAAAGCGGAAAACGGGCCGCCGGAAGAGTCCACTCTTGCGACAGAGACGGCGCGCGAGGCGCCGCCACCGAGCGGGGATGAGCCGTCTCGGTTTGCCGAACAGGCAACAACGACACCCTCTCCGCTATGGGGATCGCCCCTCGAAAAAGCCGTTTTCCTCGGCGACATAAGGGCCGTTGAGGCATTACTCGATGCGCGGACCGACAGCGGCGCGCCGCTCGCGGGTGGCGGGACGCTGCTGGTTGTTGCCGCGAACAACGGCGACAAGGCCATGGTTCGCTATCTTCTTGAACGTGGCGCGGACCCTTCGTTTGGGACAGTCGATGTCATAGATCTCGGCACTGATACCCTGTTTCCGGAATCTAACGGACAATCAGATATAATAGCGGGCGAGCCGGGATCACCGGACGCCGTAGCTGGATTTTCCCCAGCATCGGGAACCCGCGAGCCTGTTATCGGCGAAGGCCTGGATGCCGATTCGCGAGAAATGCTCTCACGGGACTTGTTGGGGGCGGCCTCTGGAACTGGCCAATCAGGAGATTCCGGGGCGGCGCCGGGAGCAGATCCTGAAACGTCTCCCAATTTGGGCGTGACACCTCTTATCGCCGCCGCGCGCAGGGGGCACGCCGATGTTGTGGACGTTCTCATCGGTGCGGGTGCGAACGTCAATGTTGCCGACACGCGGGGCCAAACCGCGCTGATGGCCGCCATCGACGCCGGAGATGGAGAGAGCACTCGATTGTTGCTAGCGGAAAACCCGGATATCCACGCGGTGGATGACATGGGACGGACGGCCTTGGATATCGCACGGCAGAAGGGCCGACCGGATCTCGCCAACGTGCTTGCCTCGCGGACCGGCTCTCTTCCGCCGGATACAACGGCGACGCGCCTCGCGCCAGCTACCCCGCAGGCGAAGCCGGAGCTGGTTACGAACGTGGAACCAGCGCAAAAGATTGAACCTCCGAAGCCACCCAGCCATGACAATCCACAACCAGCGGCGGGCGGCATGGAGGATCGGGTACGCGTTACACGGGCTCAGACATACTTGCACCAACTGGGCTACGACCCCGGCCCGGTGGATGGTGTGAAAGGGTCAAAAACGCAATCCGCTGTCGTCGCGTTTCAGCGCAGTAGCGGGTTACAAGCCGACGGAAAGATAACCGCGCGTTTAATAAATTCGCTGGCGGTGGCGGCCAGTTCCCGGCAGCCGAAAGAAGTGGCCGCGGACCCCCCTGCGCCAGTGAAGCCTGCCAAACGCGAGGACTTTATCGGTTCCATTCTGAGCGGTTTTCAAAATCTTCGCGGTCTCAATTTCAATAGCATCGATAACCCGGCAGAGCTCAACGAATATTGTGCAAAAAACAGCGACAATTGGGTTTACGACAACGGCACCAGTCGCTCGGTTTACTGCCGGGATGTTTTGAGACGGAGCAAATTGTAGCCGCCGCTTGATCATTCATCCAAAGGGTACTCGGCCAGCGGTTCGTAGTGCGGGCCTTGGTTGCCGAGGTGGCTGCGGAACAAGGTGAAATACGTAACGCGGAACGGTTCGGTCCGAAACCGGTTGTTGTTTTCGATAAAGGTGCCAATCCGCCCGCCTGACCCCTTTCGAAACCGGGCCAGGGTAATATGGGCCTTAAACTTGCGCCGTTCCGGTTCCAATCCCTCGCGGACCACCGCGGATTCCACCTTCTCGCGCAGGCGCGACAACAGTTCGTGCTTCTCGACGCTGGCCCAGAGGCTATGAATCTTTCGCCGCGTTTCGAAACACCCGACGCCAGACACAACCAAGTCAAAAGCCGGAAGGCGAATTCGGCTTAGCGCTTGATGAATGTCGTCGGCGTCGCCTCTTCCGACTTCGCCGATGAACCGAAGCGTCAAGTGCATGTTCTCGGCGGCGACCCACTTGGCGTCGGGTACGCCGGAACACAAGCCGGCAAGATCGGAACGAATGTGCTCGGGGAGCGGAACTGCGATGAACAGGCGAAGCATAACGGATCTTTGCTCTAAGGCGCCGGGTCGGGGTTGCTTTCGTGGATGGTATCGATAGCATCGTTCAGAGGCGGGTCCAGAACAACGTCCACGGCCTTCAGAAAAATTTCAAGCTGTTCCGGTGTCCTGGCGCCGATAATGGCGCTGGTCAGGAACTCCCGGGACAAGACATGAGCCAGCGCCATGTGCACCGGATCGAGACCATGGCTCCGGGCAAGAGCGACGTAGGCCTCGGTCGCCGCGATCGCGTTCGGTTTGATGTAACGTTTGTACTCGGGAAACCGGGTCAGCCGTGCGTCCGGAGGGCGTTGACCCTCGAGGTATTTCCCGCTCAGGACGCCGAATGCCAGCGGCGAGTAGGCCAGCAGTCCGCAGTCTTCGCGAATCGACACTTCCGCTAGACCGATCTCATAGAGGCGATTGAGCAGATTGTAGGGGTTCTGCACGCTCGCAACCCGGGGGAGCCCGTACTCCTCGGCCAACTGAAGGCATCGCATGACCCCCCAAGGTGTTTCGTTGGAAAGTCCGATGGCGCGAATCTTGCCCACCTGAACCTGCGCCGCCAACACCTCGAGAACCTGGCGGAGCGGCGTGTCGTCATCGTCGGAGGCGCCGTGCACATAGCCGCGCTTTCCGAACAGGTTGGTCGTGCGTTCGGGCCAGTGCAATTGATAGAGGTCGATGGTGTCGGTTTTGAGCCGCCGCAGGCTTCCGTCGATGGCCTGTTCCATAAGCGGCGTCCGGAAGCTCGGTTGGCCACCTCGAATATGGGCGAGACCCGGGCCGCTGACTTTGGTGGCCAAAACCATCTGGCTGCGGCTCTTCCGGCTGCTGATCCGGTTGCCGAGGATTTCCTCGGTCCGTCCGCCGGTTTCGGCGCGGGCCGGGATGGGATACATCTCGGCCGTATCCGCGAAATTGACGCCCGCGTCGAGGCTCCGATCAAGCTGCCAGAACGCCTCGGCTTCTGTGTTCTGCTCGCCAAACGTCATGGTGCCGAGACAAATTCGGCTTACCGAGATGCCGGTCCGGCCAAGTTGGGAATACTTCATCGCTGAATGGGGTGTCTCATCGTTGCGGGCGCATTAAGTGAACAAGGCGAGGACACCTGTATAGCCATAGATCCGGCTGTTGGAAATTTCTCCGCCACAATAGAACCCCACGAGCGGGATATCGCCCAGTTGATCCTGCAGCAGGGAAATCTCATGCCCTGGTTGGCCGAACATGCCGGGGCCACGCGCGACACACGAAAAATACACACCACCGCGCGGTGGCCCGTTAAGGCGCTTGTTGAGCTTGGCCAGCATGAGTTTCAGGTCGTGTTCCGCGGTGCGCGGGTCGCGGCGAACGAACATGACCCGATCGCCCACCGAAATCGGTTCGCCGATGGCCAGCCAGCCGTGTTCCGGATCGATGGCGATCAGGTTTCGAACCATATAGTCGCCGGTATCCGAACCGGCCAAGGGAATCGCCGCGTGGATATATCCGGTCACGCGGTTGAGATCGCGGGCCAGGAGTTCGCCAATGTCTTCCTTGAACACCTCGAGCGCGGGGCGGCCGTCCAGGCCAATCAGCACGTTGTCCAGGCAGTCGGAGATCAGATGGTGGGTTCCCACGGGCACGCACCCCTGGCTCAGGGCCGTCTGGACCCCCACGTCAGGGCCGAACATGATGCCGGAGACACCGCCTCCGGTGATGCGGTTGGCCACTTGATGGCAGGCGGCCCTTGACGACGTCAGCCCTCCGACGAGAAACAGGGTGTGATTCTGAGCGAGGTCGTCGATCAGCTGCGGGGTTTTCATATTATTGGGATCGCCATGGACGATCCCGACGTGCGCGTCTGCATCCGCGACCCAGGATTGGTGTTCCGAGGAGAGCTGATTGACGTTCTCGCTGATGGAGGGAAAAATGCGAAACGATTGTTCGGGAATATGGCCCGCCATCACGGCAACCGCGCGGCAGTCGTAATATTCCGTTCGCGCGGCGCAAATTCCGATGCCGACGCTGCCCACCCAGTGCTGAATGCCGGTTTTCTGACGGAGGTAGTTCAAAATATTGCTGAAATCCTCGGCCAGCCGGTCGGTCACATAGATAAACGCGATATTGGCTTCCGAGGCGATGTCCGCGAGACCGTCGGCGCATGTCTGAGCGGCGTGTGCCCAGTCTTCGCCGACGCCATGGACGACCTTGAACCGCTTCATCTGGCGGCCTCCGCTTGCTCGACGAGTTGCGTCACCGCCGGCGTGATGCGCTCGACAATGACGGCAATGCCTTCACGGTTCGGATGAATACCATCGGCGAGATTGAGGTGTGGACGCGCGGCCACGCCTTCCAGGAAAAACGGATAGAGCGGGACCCCGTGTTTATCGGCTACCCGGGGAAAAATGGCATCGAACGCCTCCACGTACTCGGCGCCGAGGTTGGGCGGCGCCCGCATCCCGGCGATCAGGACCGGCAATCCGCGCTCGCGGAGACGGCTCACGATGCTATCGAGGTTGTTGTAGGTAACGTCTGGGTCGATACCCCTAAGTCCATCGTTCGCGCCCAATTCGACAATAACCGCGTCCGGTCCCCCATCGCCAACCGAGTCCACGACCCAATCCAGACGCGCAAGCCCGCCGGCGGTGGTATCGCCGGACACACCAGCGTTGATCACTATGACGTCGTGCCCATCGGCGCGCAAGGACCGCTCAAGTTGCTCCGTGAAGCCGTCCTCGCGTGGAAGGCCGTAACCGGCCGCCAGGCTGTCGCCCAATGCCAGCAAACGCACGGGCTCGGACGCTCTCGCGGTCGCCGGCGTTAGCTGGAAGGCGGCAAGTAGCACGAGCAGCAAAAAGGTCCGCGCGTTGACAATGCATCGCTCCAAGCCATATCGGGTAGGAACGAATACGCCACTAATTACCGCGGTTGAGGTCCACATCGATGCCAGGGTCATTCCCTCCTCACAATATTGAAAAAAAGCATGGCGGCGCCGTTATTCTCGACGACGTCCATCTGCAACTGACTTCCGCCGCCGGCGATGTCAATGTTTTGCGCGGTATCAAATTGTCGATTGACGCCGGAGAGACCGTCGGCGTGGTCGGGCCGTCGGGGTCGGGCAAGACCAGTATGCTGATGGTGATTGCCGGGCTCGAACGGCCCACCAGCGGACTGGTGAGCGCCGCCGGAACCGCGTTCAACGGCCTGGACGAAGACGCGCTCGCGGTGTTCCGGCGTGAGCATGTGGGCATTGTATTTCAAAACTTTCACCTTGTCCCCACCATGACCGCCATGGAAAACGTTGCCCTTCCGCTGGAGTTCGCTGGCGTGGCGGACGCTCAGGACCGCGCGAACGCGCAGCTGGCGAGCGTCGGCCTCGCCCATCGCGTACAGCATTACCCGGGTCAGATGTCCGGCGGCGAACAGCAACGGGTCGCGCTGGCCCGCGCCTTCGTCACCGAGCCTTCAATCCTCCTGGCCGATGAGCCCACCGGCAACCTCGACGGCGCCACCGGGGAGTCGGTGATGGAAGTGCTTTTCGACCTGCAGCAACGGCGCGGAACGACACTGATCCTGATCACCCACGAACGCGCGCTGGCGGAGCGGTGCGGACGGATTGTGCAACTGGTGGATGGACTGATCGCCGAAGACGAGGTGCGGCAACGGGGTAGCGTGGCCGCTGCCGGCGGCTTCGCATGACGGAGGCGCGATCGCCCTGGGGGCTTGCCTGGCGCCTTGCCCGGCGTGAGTTGCGTTCGGGGCTGTCGGGCTTCCGGGTTTTGGTGATCAGTCTCGCGATCGGCGTTGCCGCCATCGCCGCCGTCGGCACGGTCAACGAGTCGGTGATCGGCGGTCTCCGATCCGATGCCCGCGCGCTGCTCGGCGGCGACGTGGATCTGCGGCTTCTGCACCGTGATGTCACCGCTGAACAGGACGCCTATCTGCAACGGAATTCGGCCGACTTGTCCCACGTGACCGAGATGCGGGCCATGGCCCGCCCGGCAAACAACCGCGACGCTCGCACCATGGTGGAGCTAAAAGCCGTCGATGCCGTGTATCCGCTGGTCGGCGGCATCGAGATGACCCCTGTGATGCCGCTGGCCGACGCTCTGGCGCGAAACAATGGTGTCTGGGGCGCCATTGCCGAACAGAATTTGCTCGACCGCCTGGGGATCGCAGTGGGCGACCGGGTAAAGGTGGGTGACGCTGTTCTCGATATTCGCGCCCGGTTGGTCCGTGAGCCGGACCGGGTGGCCAGCGTGTTCAATTTCGGGCCGCGCCTGATGATCGCCGACGCGGCACTGCCGGAGACCGGCCTGGTTCGGCCGGGCAGCATGATCCGCTATCACACCCGCGTCACGTTACCGGCCGGTACCGACGCCAAGGCCTGGACCGAGGCGCTTAACGACGCCTTCCCCACCGCCGGATGGCGGGTGCAGAACACCTCCGAGGCCGCGCCGGGTGTTCGCCGGTTCGTCGAACGGATGACGCTGTTTCTCACCTTTGCCGGCCTGACCGCGTTGCTGGTGGGCGGCATCGGGGTTGGCAATGCGGTCAAGAACTACATGGACGGCCGGGTCAACACCATCGCCACCTTCAAGTGCGTCGGTGCGCCCGGGTCACTGGTGTTCCAAGTCTATTTGCTGCAGGTCTTTTTGTTGGCGTCGATTGGGATCGCCATCGGGCTGGTCGCCGGTGTGGTCATGACCGCGTTTGCGCTCGAGGCTGCCGCGGGTGTTCTGCCGGTACCGGTCGAAACGGCCATCTATCCCCTGCCCATCGTTCAGGCCGCCGCGTTGGGACTGCTAACAGCGATGACGTTCGCGCTGTGGCCGCTTGCGCGGGCCCGCGATGTCCCGGCGGCCAATCTGTTTCGCCAATCCGTGGCGCCCACCTCCGGACGCCCGCGGCCGGTCTATATGGCGGCGACCGCGCTCTGTGGTCTGGCTCTCGTGGTGCTGGTGGTCGCCACCGCGCTGGACCGCAACCTGGCTTATTGGTTCGTCGGCGGCGCGGCGCTGACGCTGCTGATCTTCAAGGGTGCGGGATCGCTGATCGTGACCCTGGTCAAGCGGTTGCCGCGGCCGCGAAACGCCGAGCTGCGGCTGGCCCTGAGCAATCTGTCGCGGCCGGGGACACCGACACCGAGTGTGGTCTTGTCGCTGGGGATGGGCCTCGCGGTGTTGGTGGCGTTGGTGCTGATCGAGGGCAATCTGCGTGCTCAGATCGGCGAACGACTGCCCGAAGCCGCGCCCACGGTCTTCTTCATCGATATCCAGGACGACCAGGTGGCGGTGTTCGACAGCACGGTGCAGCAGGCGACGGGGGTGGAGAACATGCGCCGGGTTCCGTCGCTGCGCGGCCGCATCGTCCGTATCGACGGCGTTCCGGTGGAGCAGGCCACGGTCGCGCCCGAAGCCGCCTGGGCGGTGCGCGGCGACCGCGCCCTAACCTACGCCGCGACGCTGCCCGAGGACGCCAAGATCGTTGCCGGGTCCTGGTGGCCTGAGGACTATTCCGGCGAGCCCATCATGTCGTTCGACGCCAAGCTGGCCCAGGGCTTCGGGGTAGAGGTCGGCGATTTCCTGACCCTCAATGTGCTCGGCCGCGAGATCGACGTCAGGATCGCGTCGCTCCGCGAGATCGACTGGCGGGCGGTGCCCTTCGACTTCGCGCTGATTCTCGCGCCGGGAACCCTGGACGGTGCGCCCCACACCCATATCGCCGCGGTCTACACCGGAGCCAACGACGAAACCGCTGTGGAAAAAGCGGTGTCCGACCAGTTCGAAAACATTACCGCCATTCGCGTGCGCGAGGCGTTGGAGGCGGTCAATTCGATGATTGAGGGTATTGGCCAAGGCATCCGCGCTGCCGCGTCCGTGGCAATCATCGTCGGCGCTCTGGTAGTTGCGGGCGCTATCGCCGCCGGGCGCCAGCGCCGACAGTACGACGCGGTGATCTTCAAGGTTCTGGGCGCCACCCGGCGGCGCATCGCCGCGAGCTTTTTGATGGAATACGGCCTGCTCGGTCTGGCGACCGGGATGGCCGCCGCGATCGTCGGCACCACCGTGGCGTGGGCCGTAACCGTGTTCCTCATGCGGATGCCCTGGGTGTTTCTGCCGGGCGCGGTGACCGCCACCATCGTGGCCTGTGTCATTCTTACTCTTTTGATGGGGTTTGCGGGAACATGGCGGGTCCTCGGCCAGAAAAGCAGCCCCTATCTGCGCAACGAGTAGTGACAGATTTTTCCTATCAATGGCGGCCGGAATAACGATCAACGATTGCCTTCCAGGCGCCGGAATACACTTGCGCGCGTCGCGGAGCGTGCCATATTACCGAGTAGGAAAGTCAGTTTCTTGAAAGAGGATTAAAATGGCTATAGGACCAAATAGACGCTTCAATCTGCGCACCGACACGATGACGCGGACGCAGGCCGAAGACGCTCAAATCGATGTGGGCCTGCGCCAATACATGCTGCGGGTCTACAACTACATGGCCCTCGGCGTCGCCTTCACCGGCATCATTTCCATGGTCGTGGCCATGAACCCGACCGTGATGCAGGCGATCGTCGGCGGTCCGTTCATCTGGGTACTGTTCATCGGCATTCTCGGCATGGGCTTCGTCGCGCCGAAAATCATGATGAGCAAGAGCATCGTCGCCGCCCAGGCCTGCTTCTGGATATATGCGGCTATGTGGGGCGCGCTGATCGCGCCGTACTTCTACATGTATACCCAGGAAAGTATCGCCAGGGTGTTCTTCATCACCGCCGGTGCATTCGCCGCATCGAGCTTGTACGGATACACCACCAAACGGGACCTTACCGCCATGGGCCGGTTCCTGATCATGGCGACCTTCGGGATCCTGATCGCGTTGGTGGTGAACATCTTCATGCAGTCCACAGGATTGCACTTGGCGATGTCGATCATCGTGCCCATCATCTTCGCCGGTCTCACCGCTTATGAGACCCAGCAGATCAAGGGCTGGTACTATGAGGGCGACCTCGGCGACGTGATCCATCGGAAGGCGATCTTCGGTGCCTTCCTGCTGTACGGCAGCTTCGTGACCATGTTCGTGTGGCTGATGCAGCTGTTCGGCGTCGCTCGCGAGTAGTAGCCGAATTACACGACCCCCTAATCCAAGATCAAACCCCCGGGCTGACCAATCCCGGGGGTTTTTTTGTTGGCGGTCTGCCCGTTGATTTCAGCCGCTCCTTTTCTCGGCGAACTGGTCATAAGCCTCCAAGGCGTAGGCACCGTAGACGGTGGCCGGCCCGCCGTTCATCATGATGGCGACGGCGATGGTATCCATCATCTCCTGGCGGGTGGCGCCATGCTTGACCGCGCCGCGAATATGGAACCCGAGGCACCCGTCGCAGCGGAGCGCGATGGCAATGGCGGTGGCCATCAGTTCCTTGGTTTTCTCGTCGAGTGCGCTGGCGGCCTTGGCCTGGCCGGCGCACTCCGCGAACCCCTTCATGGTGCCGGGAATGCCCTTGTGCATGTCACCCATGACCTTGGTCAGGTGGGAAACGATTTCGGGGTAGTTCTTGTCGCTCACGACCGGATCTCCTTACGAGCTAAAATCTATTAGGATTATCTAATTTATCGTGTCAGGCTAAACCCGCCGGTCATGATGTGCAACCGGGGATTGGGCAGCATACACCCAAGAATGTTGCTATTCGAACGCGCCCGCCGAGGGCGTGGTCAGCGAGCGGGGCTGGCCGAGGAAGTCCCGGGTGACGGCCATGCGCGGGTCCCGGGTCGTCACGGACGCGGCGCTGCCGGCCCCCGCCGCCGGCGATCTTTCGTTCAGCCGGTAGTCACCG
>CAKZLS010000346.1 GCA_937127205.1 uncultured Rhodospirillales bacterium | reverse complement strand
CGTGACCGGTGGGCGCGCCGATACGCGCGGCCGCCGCCTGGAACGCGGACACCCCCGGCGTTACCGACACCGCCACCCGGTTCCACGCCGGGTTGTCGTGGTGATCCAGAACCTCGAAGGCCAGCGCCGCCAGTCCGTAGACGCCGGCATCGCCCGAGCTCACCAGGGCCACGGACCGCCCTTCGGCCGCGAGCTCGAAGGCCCGGCGCACCCGATCTTCCTCTTCCGACAGGATGGAGGTGTGGCGGGTCTTGCCGGCGATGGCGTCTTCGATCAGATCGAGATAGAGGCTGTAGCCGACCACGTCGGTGGCCTCGGCCAGGACCCGGCTCGCTTCCGGCGTTCGCCAGGCCGCGGTGCCTGGCCCGATGCCGACGACGGTGAGCCTGCCCTGGGGACGGCCGACGCGCGCCGGATCGATGGAACCGGGCGCTCGGACCACTGCGCAGGTGGCGCGCTCTGAACGGGTCTTCTCCACCACCAGCGCTCCGTCCGGCCCGCCGGCGGCCAGGGCCGCGCCTTCGGAAACGCCCGGACATCCCACCTCGCGCAGGACCACGTCGGAGGGATTCTTAAGGCGAGGCGCCTCGGCGTTCAGCGCGTCGGCGGTAAAAAACCGGGCCGGGACACCCAACGAATTGGCTACGGCGTGAACCGCCGCCTCGTCGGCCTTCACGTCGATGGAAGCCACACAGGCCACCGCGCCGGGCGCCAACCGGTGCTCGTCCAGCGTCCGGGTTACGAGGTTGGTCAGCTCTTCGGCGGACACGCCGCGCTCGCAACCGACACCCACCGCCAGCACCGGTGGATGCAGCACCAGCGCCGCGTCCAAGTCTTCGTCCCGGTCGATGCGGTCGGTGACCCAGACGGCGCGCTCGCCGTGCTCGGTAAAGGGCGCGTCCGACTCGGTCAGCCACCGCGCGTCCCCGGCCTCGACCTGGAGCGCCACCGGATCTCCGGCCAGCAACGCCGCCGTCACACCCTTGACGGCGGATGGGTTGGCGATACGCCAACCGGGCGGAGGGTCGTCCAGGCTCAGTCCGAACCGGACGTCTCCCCCCGTGGTGATGGCCGCCGTACCGCCCGTGGACGCCGCAATGGCCCGGGCCAGGCGGTTGGCGCCGTGATGGCCGCCCAGCAGCGGGATGGCGCTGCTTCCGTTCTCGGCGACACAAACCACCGGCGGTTCGGTTTTCTTGTCCCACAGCAGCGGCGCCAGGGCACGAATGACAATGCCGCTTGCACAGATGGCGACGATGGGAACGCCCTCTGAAAACAAGTCGCGAAGGTGGTCCATGGTCTCGGTGAACGTCACGTCGGCGCGCTTGGTTCGGCTCGCCAGGCCATGGGTGCGGCTGCCCGGCAGCAACGGCTTGAGGCGCTTCGCCAGCTCCATCCCGCCGGCGCCGAGCGCCACCAGCGCCGCGCCTTCCGGTACGTGCGAGGCGTCGGCCCGCTCCTGCCCACGGCGCCCCTCGGGATGGCGCACCAGGATCATGGAGAAATAGGGGGCGCCGTCCTCGGTCACGTCATCGAGCGGAACGACCCGCTGCTCGCTCATGGTGGCCCGTTCCACGTACCGCGCGCCCTCATTCAGTTCCAGGCGTCTCAGCACCCGTTGCACCTTCGGCAAATGCCGGCCCACCTTCATGATCGCCGCGGTGTCGGTAGCAGCCAGCCGGGTTTCCAGTTCGGCTTCCGGCAAGGTGGCGGGAAGGACGGTCAGAACCTCGTTGCGGGAAACCAGCGGCGTCCCGGCCACCGCCGCCACGGCACCGAGCGACGACACGCCGGGGACCACTTCGGTGCGGTATCGGTCGGCGATCCGCTCGAACAGATACATGAACGAGCCGTAGAGAAACGGGTCGCCCTCGCACAGCACCGCCACGTCGCGGCCTTCGTCCAGGTGCTCGGCGATGATCTGGCTGTAGCGGTCGTAGACGTCGTTCGCCGGAAAGCTCTCGGCCACCATGGGTGTGCTGATGACGATTTCGGTGCGGCCGTCGGGAATATGGACATCGGCGATGGCGCGCACCAGGCTGGTTCCGCCTTCCGGCGCCGGATAGGCGATCACCGGGGCGGTCTGCAGGATATGGCGGGCCTTTACGGTCACCAAGTCGGGGTCGCCCGGGCCGATGCCCAGTCCGTAAAGGGTCGCGCTCATGATTTCCTTCCTGTGTATTGGGTGACTTCCATCAACGGTTTGAAGGCGTTCAGCCTGCCCACCGGTTCGGCTCTGGAGATGGCGATGCGGGTCAGCTCGCCGCCGTGGTGGCCGCGGAACGCGATCAAGCACGCCTCTCCGTCGATTGTAATGGCATTGGCAACCAGCCGTCCGCCGGGGGCCAAGGCCTCCCAGCAGGCCTCGATGAGACCCGGGCTGGAGACCCCGCCGCCGAGAAAGATCGTGTCGGGTTGGCGCTGCAAAGTCTCGAAACACGCGGGCGCCTCGGCCTCGACGACCTCGAGCTGAGGGACGCCCAACGCCAGGGCATTGCGGGCAATGGTGGCGCAGCGCCCGGCGTTATGTTCGATGGCGATGGCCCGGGCCGATCCGCGCCCGGGCGTCTGCAGGGCGGGGGCGGCGCGCAGCCACTCGATGGCGATGGATCCGCTTCCCGCGCCCACGTCCCACATGGTTTCGCCCGCCAGCGGCGCCAGCGCGGCGATTGTCACCGCGCGGACCTCGCGCTTGGTCAACTGGCCGTCGCTCTCGAACACCGCGTCGGGCAGGCCCGGTACGCGCGGCAGGATCTTGGCATTCGGTCCGGCGCGACACTCGATAGCCAGGGTATTGAGGTCGGCGCACCGTGGATGGTTCCAGGTCTCGGCAACGCCGTCGACGCGTCTCTCCTTGGGGCCGCCGAGGTGTTCGA
>CAKZLS010000345.1 GCA_937127205.1 uncultured Rhodospirillales bacterium | reverse complement strand
GCCCATCAGGGCTTTGACCAGCAGCTTCGGGTCGGCTGTCGCGTACCACCGGCCAATCAGGATCAATCCCGCCAACAGGGCCACGCCCATCAAAAAGTAGGACAGCACGCGTCAGCGACCTTCCAACTGGTGGGCGATCCGTTTGACGTCGCCGCCCCGCTTGTCGGCCAGGGCCGTCAGCGCCGGGCGCCCGCCCGCGGCAAACACGGCCACCGCGCTCAGAAGTTCCTGAAGTGCTTGGGCGCTGCCTTCGTCGAACCGGCAGTAGGCGCCGCCGCTCAATTGGGCGATTTGTTTGAAAGCAAATGCAGCCACCTGATCGCGGCCCTCGTGAAACATGAAAACGGGAACCCCCAGCACGCCGAGTTCGCCCGCCAACGCTCCTAGCTGGTCCACGTCTTCCTCGACGCAATCGCCCACGAACACCAGAGCGCCGATCCGGCAGTGCTTGGTTTCGTTGACGGCATGCGAAAGAACCTTGCGGATCTGGGTCTCCCCGGCCCGGCAATGGACCGATGTCATCATCCGCAGCAAATCCCCGGATTGGGTCAGCCAAGGGCTAACCTTGAATTCCCTGAAGCCGCGGTAAAAGCAAAGCTGGATTGCCAGGCCTCCGAGCGCCGCCGTTTCGGTGAACATCTTGCCCTGGATCTGGGCGGCGCGATCCCACATGGGTTGCCGGCTGGCGGTGGCGTCCATGGCGAACACCAGCCGGCCACGCCTCCCGGCCGGCTGGGTGGTCGGGGTTGCAGCCAGTTTGGCCAGAAAGTCGTCGACCTGGGTCGAAGAGGATCTGGTGTTCGGTAGTTTGCTGTCGCGATCACCCATCGTTATAGGGTTGGTTATCCTTGGAAAACGATCAAGCGCTTAACCCTAGAGATAAGACGTCAATGCGCGTTATCCAGCCTACCCCGCCGCCTTCAGCTTCACAACCGCCGGCAGGTTCAGCGCCTCGACGAGAGCACGTACTTCCTGGCGCGCGGCCACGTGCGACAAGGTCAGCGGATCCCCGCCCTCGGCTTCTCCGAGATCGATCATGGTCAGACCGCTCAGGAACAATTCGCGATAGATCACCCGCTCGCCGAAACCGGGCACCAGGCGGAAACCGAACCGCCGGGCCAGCTCGCCGAGCACCCGTTCCACCTGGCGTTTGTTGCGGGCATCGAGGCTGCTCAGACGGTTGCGCATAACAATCCAGTCGACCGGCCGCTGGCCCCTGGTGGACCGGGCCTTTTTCGCCTCCCAGACCATTTCCGAATAGTGGGTGGGGCCAGCCACCCGGAGAGCGCCCGATTTCATGTCGTTCCACCCCTCCACCTTCGCCAACACATCGAGATCGACGAAACTGTCGTTGATCGGTGTGATGAGGGTATCGGCGAGCGCATGGGCCGCCCGGCTCAACAGCGTACTGCTTCCCGGCGTATCTATAACGATGACATCATAAAGCGTGCTTAACCGTTTAAAACAGGTGGAAAATTCATCACGCAGGCGTCTTTCCGCGGGACCGCTTTGCGGGGCGAAGGTTACATGCTCCGGCATGACCAGATCCGCGCCCGTGGCCGACGCGTGGGCACGCCTGTTTTCGATGTAGCGCGTAAGGCTACGCTGGCGGACATCGAGGTCGATGCTGGCCACTCTGTGTCCCCGGCGCAGCAGCGCCACCACCAGGTGCATGGCGGTGGTGGACTTCCCCGATCCGCCTTTTTCGTTGGCGACGACAATGGTATGGGTTTTCTTTGACGCTTTCATCGAGCCTCTCCGTTTCCTTCGCCGCGGATCCAAACGGCGGTATCGTGAAAAGCCGCGCCGCCCGCCGGCGGGACCGCGTCGGCGCCAACAAGCACATTGATCCCCATACCCTCCACAAACGCCGCGTTGGGCCAGATCCCTTCCACCACCACGACACCCCGCTTCAAGCCGTTGAAAGGTTTGGCATGAACGACAACGGAACCCCGGGTGTTGCCGAGCCGGACCGGGCTTCCTTCCCCGACCCCAAGCGCGTTGCAATCGGTGGGATGAATAAAGGCGGTGGGCCGGGCCTGTTTCTTCCGTGAGGTCGGCGTTTCGGTAAAACTGGTATTCAGAAAATCGTGGGCCGGCGCCGTCACCAGGCGGTAGGGATGGGTGCCGTTCCTGTCCTCGGTCGTCGCCATATGATCGGGCAACGCCGGCATCTTCGCGCCAAGAGGCCCCAGGTCCGTCCATTTCGGCTTGAACCGGAAGCGCCCGTCGGTCCAGGCGAACCCATCCAGATAATGGGCTTGGTCAAACGCAAGCGAGCGGTCGATACCGCCCGGTCGCGCCACCGTCTTGGCATCCGGCAGGCCGGAAGCCGCAAGCGTCGCGTCGATCAATTCCCAGGCGGTCATCTCGAAGCCGGGATGCTGGGCGCCCAATCGTTTAGCCAGCGCGCCGATCACAGTGTGATTGGAACGGCATTCACCCGGCGGCGCCACGATCCCGCGCGCCACCTGCAGGAACGTATGCCCGAGGCCCAGGTAAATGTCGTCATGCTCCAGGAACGTGGTCGCCGGCAGAACCACGTCGGCCATCATTGCCGTTTCGGTCATGAACTGCTCGTGAACACAGACAAACAAATCGTCGCGGGCCAGCCCGGCCCGGACCTTGGCCGATTCAGGGGCCACCGCGGCCGGGTTCGTGTTCTGGATGAGCATGGCCATTACCGGTGGGCCGCCGGCCAAATCGTCCGTGTCGCCCGTCAGGATCGGACCGATCCGCGACATGTCGAGAACCCGGACACCGGGCTTTTTCGCATCCGATCCCTCGATCAATGTCCGGTCCAGCGGAAACAGATCGCCGTTGGAATAGAGCGCCCCGCCGCCGCGATGTTGCCAAGCCCCGGTTACCGCCGGCAGGCAGGAGGCCGCATGCATGTTGGCGGCGCCGTTGCGCGAGCGCGTAAAGCCGTATCCGAGCCTGAGAAAGCTGCGCTTGGTCGAGCCGTACAGCCGGGCGAAGTCGATGATCTCGGTTTCCGTCAGTCCCGTGATGGCCGCCGCCCATGCCGGCGTGCGTGCGCGCAGGTGCCGCTCCAACGCGTCGGGAACGTCGGTATAGCGGCTCATATACTCGCGGTTGGCAAGACCTTCGACGAACAGCACATGCATGACCGCGCACGCGAGCGCGCCATCGGTCCCGGGTCTCAGCGCCAGGTGAAAATCGGCGCTCCGCGCGGTGGCGGTGGCGTAGGGATCGACGACGACGATCTTGGCGCCTCGGGCCTTGCGGGCCTTGGTGACGTGGGTCAGGACGTGCACCTGGGTGGCCGCCGCGTTGCAGCCCCAAAGCACGATCAGCTCGGAGTCCGCCATCTCCCGCGGATCGACGCCGCGCACCGCCCCCGCGCCCGCCGCCCAACCCGCCCGCGCAATGCTCGAACAGATGGTCCGGCCCATGCCCGAATATCCCATGACATTGCGCAGGCGCTCGATCCCATCCCGCTGGACCAACCCCATGGTGCCAGCATAGAGGTAGGGCCAGACCGACTGCGGCCTGTGCTTGCGGACTGCCGCGGCAAACGCGTCGGCCACCAGATCCAGGGCATCGTCCCAGGATACGGGTTCAAACCGCCCTTCCCCCTTCTCGCCAATGCGGCGAAGCGGCCGTGTCAACCGATCGGGGTGATGGACGCGCTCGGCGTAGCGCGCCACCTTGGCGCAGATCACGCCGTCGGTGTACGGATTGGCCGAGGCGCCGTGGATTTTTCCGATGGTGCTCGGGTCAAGCAACTCGACCTCGAGGGCGCATGCGCTGGGGCAATCATGCGGACACGCCGAGGAAACGCGTTGAGGGGGCATCAAACACCAATTCCAAACCATTCAGATTGAATCACTCTATGCCCCGTCTCGGGACGGTTCAACGCGCGTCGGGCGTCTCTAATCCGTGAATTCGGCCATCCGGCGTAAAGGCCCGGAATACAAAGGCAAACGTGACGTCATGAACCACGTCTTCGACGCCGGACCCGCCTTCGCGTTGCACAATCACGTTGCCGACATCGCGCCCGGTGGCGATTCGACCCGAATCGAGGGCCGAATTCTGTCCCGCCACCCAGCGGATGGTCACGCCGCCCCGCTCGATCGTGCCCTTCTCCCGCAGCAACGGCAGGGTCCAAGCTTCGTCGTCCACCACGACAACGCGCATCATCGGATTGACGTCGGTGGGAAGCGCGCCCAGAAACAACGGATACGGCTTGTCGCGGCTATCGTAGCCCACGTAAGGATTGCGGCCGTAGGCGCGCATATTGGCGTTGTTGGGCACCAGAACCTTGCCCTCAGGCGCACGCGCCTTGAACATTGCCCAGGATTCCAGCCGCGACGGCAGCATCTTCAGCTCCGTTCCGGTCAGGGCGCCGACGATGGCCTCCCCCGAGAACTGCTGCCACCAGCTCTCGGTCTGGCGGTCGTACATCACCAGATCCGAATTGCGCAGTTTGCCGGTGGTTCCGAAGTCGAGCACCCGGCCTTCAACGGCGCGCTCGAACACGATGGCCGAATTGCAGAGCGGGCAGTAGGTCACCGTCACCGGTACCTCGCTCACCGTATCGTTGACGATTTCGTGCCAGATCAGGATGCTCAGGGGATAGGCGCGCGCCTCATTGTTGACCACAAGGCCGATGACCGGCTCGGTATCGCTCAACCCGGACGCTTCGGCGACCGGCACGAAGGCGGGATCGTCGATGGACGGGATGCCGTCCTTGGGCGGGCCGCCCGACAAAATCTCACGGAAATCAACGGCGCTCTTGGAGAAATCGGTGTCCGGCCACTCCTCTTGCCATGCCTGCACATCGGCGCGAAGAGGCACGGCCACCATCACGGCAAGGACCGTCGTCGTCAGCGCCAGGGCCATTTTCCTCATGAACCTATCCTCCTCGCTGAATTCGTCCGTTCGATTTGTACTTGAGGACATCGGCGCGCGCGCTACAACACCCAAGCAGTCACATGTCAGTGATGGAAAGATGATCGATCGATGACCGAAACAGTGGAGTGCGTGGTGATCGGCGCCGGCGTGGTGGGCCTGGCCATTGCCCGGGCGCTGGCGATGGCGGGGCGCGAGGTGATCGTACTGGAAGCCGAGGACGCCATCGGAACGGCCACCAGTTCGCGCAACTCCGAGGTCATTCACGCCGGCATCTACTACCCCGAAGGCAGTTTGAAAGCGCGCCTCTGCCGCGCCGGCCGGGACCAACTCTACCAATACCTGAACGAACACGGTATCGATTATGCCCGCTGCGGCAAGCTGGTGGTGGCGACAATTGACGCGGAACTTGAACCGCTTCGGGCGGTGGAAAGCAGAGCCCGGGGCAACGGTGTCGAGGACATCCGCTGGATCGGCGCCGACGAGGCCATCGGCCTGGAACCACACCTCACCTGCATCGCCGCGCTGATTTCGCCATCCACCGGCATTCTCGACTCCCACGCCTACATGCTGAGCCTTCAGGGCGAGGCCGAGGATCACGGCGCGGCGATCGCGTTCCTGTGCCCGGTCTTGGGCGGGCGCGCCGAGCGCGGCACCATCACCCTCGACGTGGGCGGCGACCAACCCATGGAACTGGCCTGCCGCACCGTGGTCAATTGCGCCGGCCTCGGCGCTCAAGGCGTGGCCCGGTCCATCCAGGGCATGCCGCCGGAGACCGTCCCTCCCCTGCACTACGCCAAGGGCAACTACTTCCATCTTTCCGGCCGCGCGCCGTTCGAGCGCCTGATCTATCCCGTGCCGGGCGCCGCCGGCCTCGGCATCCACTACACCCGCGATCTCGGCGGCCAGGGCCGCTTCGGCCCCGACGTGGAATGGATCGACGCCATCGACTACCAGGTCGAGCCCAGCCGCGCGGACTCGTTCTATGCCGCCATCCGCCGCTATTGGCCGGCGCTGCCGGACGACGCCCTGACCCCGGACTATTGCGGCGTCCGCCCCAAACTGCAGGCGCCCGGCGAACCGGCGGCCGATTTCATGTTCCAAGGCCCCGAGACTCACGGCATCAACGGCCTGATCAACCTGTTCGGCATCGAGTCACCCGGACTGACCGCGTCGCTGGCCATCGCCGACGCCGTGGTCGAGCAATTCGGCCTTGCCAAACCGTTACGTTGACCTGAGTTGAACCGCCAGGGGAATCTATCCATGATCCACCGAGTCCTCGCGTTTGTGTCCTTGACCGTGATGAGCGCCATCTTGATCGGCCAAGCGGCCCTCGCGGATACGGCGAAACCCACCGTGGCCATCTCCCTCGACATCCCGCCTTACGTGATGGACAAGGCCACCACCGGCCTGGAGGTGGACATCATGCGCGGCGCCCTCGCCGAAGATGCGCTCACGTTCACCCAGATGCCCTACGCGGATTTGCAAACCGCCGTGCAAAAGGGACGCGCCGACGTCTCGGTGGCGGTGCGCCAAAATGGCGACGAGACCGTGTTCTATTCGGACCCGTTCATCACCTTCGAAAACGTCGCCGCCAGCAAAAAAAACGATAATCTCAAAATCGACGATATCGACGATCTCGCCGGCCATCAGGTGCTCACTTGGCAGGGCGCCGACCGGGAACTGGGCGCCGATTTCGAGCGCGTGTTCGCACCCGACTCCCCAGATCGCGCCAATTACGTGGAAGTCCCCAACCAGGAGAACCAGGTGCGCCTGTTCTGGGAGCGGCAGGGTAGCGTCGCGGTGATCGACCGCAGCATCTTCGTCTACTTCACCAAGGCCCTGGGGCATTCCATGGACGAGGTGACCTTGCACCACCTGTTCCCGCCCGTCACCGACTTCCGCGCGGCCTTCAAGGACTCAAAGCTCCGCGACACTTTCAATTTGCGCCTGGCCGAACTGTGCCGCACAGGCGAATACGAGGCCCTGCTTGAACGCTATGACGTGATCCTGCAAAAGACCGTCTGCGACAAGGAGTAAATCCGCCGCCCGCTGATAGCCCGTCGCGCCAAAATCCGCACCTGTTTGGAGCACTACGAGACGATCTGCCAACCCTCAGGTCTCGGGCGCATTATTGTAACAGAACCTGTATAACAATAGGGGGAGCGCCATGCCTGCACCGCGCATCGTTACTGTCATCGGTTACTTCGCCATTCGACCTGGAAACGCGGCGCGGTTTCGGGACAACTGCGAGGCGATGGTGGCGCTACGCGACAAGGAGGCTGGGCATCCTGCATCAGCCTACAGCTTCGAGAGCGACTCCGCGGCCGTTTCGCGCGAGGACTACGAGAGCGCCGACGCGTTCGCGCAGCATCTTGACGTCGGCAAGCATATTTTCGAAACCACACGCCAACTGGTCGACATCACCGGGGTGGAAGTCCACGGACCCGCCGACGAGATCGAAAAACTGCGCCCTTTGCTCAGTGATATGTCACCCCGCTTCTTCCGGACCGAGTTCGGCTTTCGGCGCTAGAGCGCGTCCCGTTCAAGTCGAACCAATCTGAACGGGTAATCTTACTCTAGTGTTCTCATGCTCGGTGCGAAGAGCGCACGTCGTCAATGGTTCCAATTGTTCAGCGGCTTGTTTCTAGATCAGGTGTTTCCGGTCTCGAATTCAACCGGATTGCAGGCATCACACAATCAAAACAGTTTTGTCCTCGAGCACACCTTTGATAGTATTTTTTTAGGGGTTATTGCATTGCGTGTGTAGCTGCGAGCACGAACTCCGGCGTTCACTAGGCTGACATGATGGGGTAAAGCGGCTGTCGTACGGTCCAATTCTAAACGTGCGCTGCTTGCCAGCAAGAAACATCGATTAAAAGAAACCCTGCTTGTATTGTTAACGGAGGCTGCTCTAACGAATTTGCGCCGGGCTATCGGGAGGCAGTTTATGAAATTTAGATTCACTTTTCTTGCCTTATTCTTTGCCTTACTCTCGCTCTTTTTTGTCCCGACGGCGTCGGCATCTCAGAGCACCCTCGATACAGTCCGCGACCGCGGTTACGTAAAATGCGCGATCGGCAATCGCCCCGTGGGAGACACGAGGATCGGTGAAAGCGGATACGAAGGCTTCTTCCCCGAATTTTGCAGAGTCATCGCACTGGCCATTTTTGGCGACCGCAACGCGGTGCAAATGTCTCCGACACTCATCCGCCACGGGCTGCAAAGCATCTCCGAGGGCGAGGTGGACGTTTACCTCTCCAATGTCACGTGGACCTTCTCGCGAGACCTGGACTTGCGGTTGACGCCCGCTGCCGTGCTCTATTATGACGGTCAAGGGTTCATGTCCCACAAGGGAACCGTTGATGGTGATCTGACCAAACTCACGGACGCAACCGTATGCGTTTCGCATTCCACGACAACGATCGCCAATCTCGAGGACTACATTAAGCTTCACAATCTGTCGTGGAAAGTCCTTCCGTTTGAGTCTTCGCAGGGCCGTAACGACGCGTTTTTCTCGCGCCGTTGCAATTTGCTCACCACCGACCGGTTGGCCTTGGCGACTTTGCGTGCCTCGGCCGTCGATGATCCCGACAACTATGTCCTCCATGACGAGGTTATATCAAAGGAACCGCTCGTCGCCTATGTGAGCGCCAAGGACATGATGTGGGGAAACGTGGTTCGCTGGGCGATTTTCGCCACAATCGCCGCCGAGGAAAAAGGTATCACTCGCGAAAATCTTGAACAGCATTTGACGAGCCGCGATGCCGCTGTCCGTCGGCTGTTGGGTACTGAAGAAGTCCCGGGTAGCGCCGCCGCCGGATTGGCTCCCGACTGGGCAAGAAAAGTTGTCGCCAGCGCCGGCAATTACGGAGAGATATTCGAGCGCTATCTCGGTCAACAAAGCGAGATGAAGATCAATCGCGGCGCCAACAAATTGTGGAAAGACGGTGGACTGATATACAGCCCGCCGTTTCGTTAAGTCGAGCCTGGGCGCTCGGTTTGACCATGGCCGATATTCCTCATCCGAAAATACGGACACGAATCTCGACCTTGCTGTTTGCCATTCTGACAGGCATTGCCAGTCTGGTGCTGCTCGGACTTGTCTTGATCAGCTTTCGGTTGTTCGACGTTCAACAGGATCTCGGCAAATTGCGGGACAGCGCCCTGCCTCGCCTGGTCAAGCTTGCCCAGCTTTCGCAAGAGGCCTCCGCGAGCAGCTCCATTGCGCCCGCTTTGAGCACCAAGCCGACGCGATTCGAGTTCGAAACGCTATTGTCCCGGATCAAGGATAAGGAGACGTCTCAGAAGGCGCTCATCGAAGAGCTTGCGGAATTGTTCCAGAACCCGGATGCCGCCGAAGTCCTGCGGGAAAATGGTAACTTGCTGATCGCTAATCTGCAGACTCTCACCGACGTGGTGCGTGAGCAGATCGCCGTCGGAAAGAGACTGGAAGACTATGGACTGGCTTTCCGCAGGTTGATTATGCGTTCGCCTAGGGTCGATGAGCCGGCCGCGCGCCCAACAAGCAATGAAGCCACCGTTGCCGAACTGGCTCGGACAAATGGCTTTCGTATCCTGAACGCCCTTCTGGATCCCAATCAGGCGCGTTTCTCGCGCAACAAGTCAGAAATAGAAACGGGAATGCGACAGCTCGCCTCCCACGTGACGGCAGGTACCGAGGCATCTTCTGTTCAATCTGGAAGTCTTCTTTCTACCGCGAGGGAACTCTTGCGGTTCTGGTTGTCCAAGAAGGATACTATCTACGCCGACAAGGCGACCGAGCTGTCGAACGAGTTCAAGATCAAGGCACTTGCCGAAGAGAACTCGCTGATCGCCAATCGCCTCCTGAGCACCGTCAGTACCGAATTCTGGCGCGCCAGCTCTAATCTGGAATCCCAGATACGGCTGGTCAACGAAACCACTCAGTTCGCTTTGATCTCGATCATTGTCGTGGTCATTGCGTTCGGCGCAGGCAACTTTTTGGTGTGGGTTATCCTCAAGGGCCGCGTATTCACCCGATTGGACAGGATGCGCGATGCGCTTCGGGCCTATGCCGAAAACCGGGATCGAATGCTCGATGATCCGATTCCGGACGAAATTGGAGAAATTTCGGGCTCCTTGATGAATTACATGGCGGTCATCGACGAGCGAGAGGCCCAGCTCGCGGACAAGTCGAGCGCCCTGGAGCAGTTATCCAATCAACTGGCCAAGTACCTATCGCCCCAGGTTTACGCCTCGATTTTTTCCGGCAAGCAAGAGGTCAAGGTCACCAGCACCCGCAAGAAGCTGACTATTTTCTTCTCCGATATCGCGGGATTTACCGAGACGGCGGACCGACTGGAGTCGGAAGACCTGACGCAGTTGCTCAACCACTATCTCACCGAAATGTCCCAGATCGCCCTCGACCACGGCGCGACCATCGACAAATACGTAGGGGACGCCATCCTCATCTTTTTCGGTGATCCAGAGACGAAAGGCGTCAAGGAAGATGCGCTCGCCTGCGTCGAGATGGCCCTCGCCATGCGTCAGCGGATGTATGACCTAGAAGACGCGTGGCGGAAGTCCGGCATCGAAAAACCACTGCGGGTCCGCATGGGGATCCACACAGGTTATTGCACCGTCGGCAATTTCGGCAGCGAGGATCGCATGGACTACACCATCGTTGGCGGAGCGGTGAATGTCGCGTCACGGTTGGAAGCGTCCGCGACTCCCGGTGACATTCTCGTCTCCTACGAGACTTTTGCGCACGTCAATGACAGGGTCTACTGCGAAGAGCGCGGCGAGATCGAGGTCAAGGGGATTGCGTACCCCCTGGCTACCTACCAAGTCATCGATACCTATGACAAACTTGGCAGAGAACGGCGCCGGTTCCGCGAGCAACATGCCCATGTTCGGCTTGATCTGGATCTCGACGCGATGACAATGGAAGATCGTTCCCAGGCCGCCAGGATTCTGCTCCGGGCGCTCGATCTCCTTGATGAAGTTGGTAAAGGACAGCACCGAACGCGATGGGGAAAGTGACGAAAGGCAGGCATGACTTGAGGAGGATTGTGATGATTTTCGAGGCTATCCGCGAAATGCCGTTATGATTGAGACTGATCTTGGTAATCACCTACCAAATAGACTTGAGGGACTGCCCAATGAAGTTCGATGCCACCCCACCGCGAATCAAAGGCGTCATAGGCGCCATAGCGGCGGTCGCCAGTGCCGGAGGCACGCGTCCGCTCACCCCGGCCAACCGGGTGAGCCTGATCGCTGCCCGGGCTCGCCCGAGCGCGCCAACTAAGTGGAAGTCCCCAACCAGGAAGACCAGGTGCGCCTGTTCTGGGAGCGCGACGGCAGCGTTGCGGTGATCGACCGGAGCATCTTCGTCTATTTCACCAAGGTCCTCGGCCACGCCATGGACGAGGTGACCTTGCACCACCTGTTCCCGCCCGTCACCGACTTCCGCGTGGCCTTCAAGGACTCAAAGCTCCGCGACACTTTCAATTTGCGCCTGGCCGAACTGTGCCGCACAGGCGAATACGAGGCCCTGCTTGAACGCTATGACGTGATCCTGCAAAAGACCGTCTGCGACAAGGAGTAAATCCGCCGCCCGCTGATAGCCCGTCGCGCCAAAATCCGCACCTGTTTGGAGCACTACGAGACGATCTGCCAACCCTCAGGTCTCGGGCGCATTATTGTAACAGAACCTGTATAACAATAGGGGGAGCGCCATGCCTGCACCGCGCATCGTTACTGTCATCGGTTACTTCGCCATTCGACCTGGAAACGCGGCGCGGTTTCGGGACAACTGCGAGGCGATGGTGGCGCTACGCGACAAGGAGGCTGGGCATCCTGCATCAGCCTACAGCTTCGAGAGCGACTCCGCGGCCGTTTCGCGCGAGGACTACGAGAGCGCCGACGCGTTCGCGCAGCATCTTGACGTCGGCAAGCATATTTTCGAAACCACACGCCAACTGGTCGACATCACCGGGGTGGAAGTCCACGGACCCGCCGACGAGATCGAAAAACTGCGCCCTTTGCTCAGTGATATGTCACCCCGCTTCTTCCGGACCGAGTTCGGCTTTCGGCGCTAGAGCGCGTCCCGTTCAAGTCGAACCAATCTGAACGGGTAATCTTACTCTAGTGTTCTCATGCTCGGTGCGAAGAGCGCACGTCGTCAATGGTTCCAATTGTTCAGCGGCTTGTTTCTAGATCAGGTGTTTCCGGTCTCGAATTCAACCGGATTGCAGGCATCACACAATCAAAACAGTTTTGTCCTCGAGCACACCTTTGATAGTATTTTTTTAGGGGTTATTGCATTGCGTGTGTAGCTGCGAGCACGAACTCCGGCGTTCACTAGGCTGACATGATGGGGTAAAGCGGCTGTCGTACGGTCCAATTCTAAACGTGCGCTGCTTGCCAGCAAGAAACATCGATTAAAAGAAACCCTGCTTGTATTGTTAACGGAGGCTGCTCTAACGAATTTGCGCCGGGCTATCGGGAGGCAGTTTATGAAATTTAGATTCACTTTTCTTGCCTTATTCTTTGCCTTACTCTCGCTCTTTTTTGTCCCGACGGCGTCGGCATCTCAGAGCACCCTCGATACAGTCCGCGACCGCGGTTACGTAAAATGCGCGATCGGCAATCGCCCCGTGGGAGACACGAGGATCGGTGAAAGCGGATACGAAGGCTTCTTCCCCGAATTTTGCAGAGTCATCGCACTGGCCATTTTTGGCGACCGCAACGCGGTGCAAATGTCTCCGACACTCATCCGCCACGGGCTGCAAAGCATCTCCGAGGGCGAGGTGGACGTTTACCTCTCCAATGTCACGTGGACCTTCTCGCGAGACCTGGACTTGCGGTTGACGCCCGCTGCCGTGCTCTATTATGACGGTCAAGGGTTCATGTCCCACAAGGGAACCGTTGATGGTGATCTGACCAAACTCACGGACGCAACCGTATGCGTTTCGCATTCCACGACAACGATCGCCAATCTCGAGGACTACATTAAGCTTCACAATCTGTCGTGGAAAGTCCTTCCGTTTGAGTCTTCGCAGGGCCGTAACGACGCGTTTTTCTCGCGCCGTTGCAATTTGCTCACCACCGACCGGTTGGCCTTGGCGACTTTGCGTGCCTCGGCCGTCGATGATCCCGACAACTATGTCCTCCATGACGAGGTTATATCAAAGGAACCGCTCGTCGCCTATGTGAGCGCCAAGGACATGATGTGGGGAAACGTGGTTCGCTGGGCGATTTTCGCCACAATCGCCGCCGAGGAAAAAGGTATCACTCGCGAAAATCTTGAACAGCATTTGACGAGCCGCGATGCCGCTGTCCGTCGGCTGTTGGGTACTGAAGAAGTCCCGGGTAGCGCCGCCGCCGGATTGGCTCCCGACTGGGCAAGAAAAGTTGTCGCCAGCGCCGGCAATTACGGAGAGATATTCGAGCGCTATCTCGGTCAACAAAGCGAGATGAAGATCAATCGCGGCGCCAACAAATTGTGGAAAGACGGTGGACTGATATACAGCCCGCCGTTTCGTTAAGTCGAGCCTGGGCGCTCGGTTTGACCATGGCCGATATTCCTCATCCGAAAATACGGACACGAATCTCGACCTTGCTGTTTGCCATTCTGACAGGCATTGCCAGTCTGGTGCTGCTCGGACTTGTCTTGATCAGCTTTCGGTTGTTCGACGTTCAACAGGATCTCGGCAAATTGCGGGACAGCGCCCTGCCTCGCCTGGTCAAGCTTGCCCAGCTTTCGCAAGAGGCCTCCGCGAGCAGCTCCATTGCGCCCGCTTTGAGCACCAAGCCGACGCGATTCGAGTTCGAAACGCTATTGTCCCGGATCAAGGATAAGGAGACGTCTCAGAAGGCGCTCATCGAAGAGCTTGCGGAATTGTTCCAGAACCCGGATGCCGCCGAAGTCCTGCGGGAAAATGGTAACTTGCTGATCGCTAATCTGCAGACTCTCACCGACGTGGTGCGTGAGCAGATCGCCGTCGGAAAGAGACTGGAAGACTATGGACTGGCTTTCCGCAGGTTGATTATGCGTTCGCCTAGGGTCGATGAGCCGGCCGCGCGCCCAACAAGCAATGAAGCCACCGTTGCCGAACTGGCTCGGACAAATGGCTTTCGTATCCTGAACGCCCTTCTGGATCCCAATCAGGCGCGTTTCTCGCGCAACAAGTCAGAAATAGAAACGGGAATGCGACAGCTCGCCTCCCACGTGACGGCAGGTACCGAGGCATCTTCTGTTCAATCTGGAAGTCTTCTTTCTACCGCGAGGGAACTCTTGCGGTTCTGGTTGTCCAAGAAGGATACTATCTACGCCGACAAGGCGACCGAGCTGTCGAACGAGTTCAAGATCAAGGCACTTGCCGAAGAGAACTCGCTGATCGCCAATCGCCTCCTGAGCACCGTCAGTACCGAATTCTGGCGCGCCAGCTCTAATCTGGAATCCCAGATACGGCTGGTCAACGAAACCACTCAGTTCGCTTTGATCTCGATCATTGTCGTGGTCATTGCGTTCGGCGCAGGCAACTTTTTGGTGTGGGTTATCCTCAAGGGCCGCGTATTCACCCGATTGGACAGGATGCGCGATGCGCTTCGGGCCTATGCCGAAAACCGGGATCGAATGCTCGATGATCCGATTCCGGACGAAATTGGAGAAATTTCGGGCTCCTTGATGAATTACATGGCGGTCATCGACGAGCGAGAGGCCCAGCTCGCGGACAAGTCGAGCGCCCTGGAGCAGTTATCCAATCAACTGGCCAAGTACCTATCGCCCCAGGTTTACGCCTCGATTTTTTCCGGCAAGCAAGAGGTCAAGGTCACCAGCACCCGCAAGAAGCTGACTATTTTCTTCTCCGATATCGCGGGATTTACCGAGACGGCGGACCGACTGGAGTCGGAAGACCTGACGCAGTTGCTCAACCACTATCTCACCGAAATGTCCCAGATCGCCCTCGACCACGGCGCGACCATCGACAAATACGTAGGGGACGCCATCCTCATCTTTTTCGGTGATCCAGAGACGAAAGGCGTCAAGGAAGATGCGCTCGCCTGCGTCGAGATGGCCCTCGCCATGCGTCAGCGGATGTATGACCTAGAAGACGCGTGGCGGAAGTCCGGCATCGAAAAACCACTGCGGGTCCGCATGGGGATCCACACAGGTTATTGCACCGTCGGCAATTTCGGCAGCGAGGATCGCATGGACTACACCATCGTTGGCGGAGCGGTGAATGTCGCGTCACGGTTGGAAGCGTCCGCGACTCCCGGTGACATTCTCGTCTCCTACGAGACTTTTGCGCACGTCAATGACAGGGTCTACTGCGAAGAGCGCGGCGAGATCGAGGTCAAGGGGATTGCGTACCCCCTGGCTACCTACCAAGTCATCGATACCTATGACAAACTTGGCAGAGAACGGCGCCGGTTCCGCGAGCAACATGCCCATGTTCGGCTTGATCTGGATCTCGACGCGATGACAACGGAAGATCGTTCCCAGGCCGCCAGGATTCTGCTCCGGGCGCTTGATCTCCTTGATAAAAATGGCAAGGGAGGGCACAAAGCGCCGAGGGTCAGTAATACCAACGGTCACTGATAAGAACTCTTTGTGATCGTGTTTCTCGCCTCCTCGGCAGGAGGGCCCGCGCGGGCGATGGGGACCCATCGTCAAGCGGTCCGGACGCCCCCGA
>CAKZLS010000344.1 GCA_937127205.1 uncultured Rhodospirillales bacterium | reverse complement strand
CCCATACGGGCTGGTCCATAAGCGACAGGATTTTTTCGCACCCCACCCGGCACGGTGTGCACTGGCCGCAGCTCTCGTCCTCGAAGAAGCGGAGAAGATTGCCGGTCACCGCGCGCATGCTATCGCGGTCCGACAGCACCACCACCGCGGACGAGCCGATGAAGCAGCCGAACTCGATCAACTTATCGAAGTCCAGAGGCAAGTCGGCCAGGGTTTCCGGCAGGATACCGCCCGATGCGCCTCCCGGCAGGTAGCCCTTGAATGTATGGCCGTCGAGCATGCCGCCCGAGTAATCCTCGATGAGTTCGCGCGCGGTAACACCGGACGGCGCCAGTTTGATACCCGGTTGATTGACCCGGCCCGAGACCGAATAGAAATGGGGGCGGCCGGCGCTCAGGTACCACTCGGCGCCGCGCTCGAGAATGTCGCGCAGCCAATAGAGGGTTTCCACGTTGTTGATCAGAGTTGGCCGGCCGAACAGGCCCGCTTGCGCCGGGAACGGCGGCCGGTTTCGGGGCAGACCACGCTTACCCTCCATGCTCTCCAGCATGGCCGATTCCTCGCCGCAGATATAGGCGCCGGCGCCACGGCGGAGGTGGAATTTAATCCCGGCGGTCAACCCTGCCTGCTCCAGCTTGGCCATTTCTTCGCGAAGGATGATGAGCGCCTGCGGATATTCGTCCCGCATATAGATGTAGATGTCTTCGGCCTCGATGGCCCATGCGGCGATCAGAGCACCCTCGAGAACGCGGTGGGGGTCCGTATCCAGGCAGAAACGGTCCTTGAATGTCCCGGGCTCGCCTTCATCGGCGTTGACCGCGAGAATGCGGGGCTTGGGAGCAGCAAGCAGAAACTGCCATTTCCGTGACTTGGGAAAACCGGCGCCGCCCAGTCCCCGCAATCCCGAGGCCTCCACCGTGGCGAACACGTCATCGCGGGACCGCTCGCCGTTGAGCAGGGACCGCAGGACGACGTAGCCGCCGCCGGCTTGGTAGCTTTCGAAATTGGCGTAGCGCGGGATATCCGGACGCACGGAACCGGCGATCACCGCGTCCACAAGTGTATCGACCGTGGCGTTGGCGATCTGCCGTTGGCCGGCGACCGCGACCGGGGCGTTATCGCATCCGCCCATGCACGGCGCCTTGACCACCCGCACCCTTGAACCAAGAGCATCGCGCAGCGCCGACACCATTTCGGGCCCCCCTGCCATGTCGCAGGTAATGCTCTCGCAGACCCGCACCGTGAGAGGCGGTGGCGGGGAGGCGCCGTCCTCGATCACGTCGAAGTGGGCGTAGAAGGTGGCCACCTCGTAGACCTCGGTCTGGGCCAGACGCATCACCGACGCGAGGGCGGCCAGATGGCGGACGGTAATGCAGCCATGGCGGTCCTGAATGAGATGTAAGTATTCGATCAACAGGTCGCGGCGCGGCGATTCGCCGCCAAGCAAGCCCCTGATCTCGTCAACGGCGGCGGGATCGACTTGCCGTCCTTTCGGCGTATGCGGTACCCGGCCCTTGCCGCGGTTCATCGGCTTACTTCGCTGAAAGGCAGAAAGTCGACGATGGTTCCGGCTTTCAATTGTTTCATGTCCTCGGGCAATTCCACCAAGCCGTCCGCCTCCACCATGGACGACAGGATACCGGCCCCTTGGCGGGGAAACTTGGTCGCTACCGGTTGACCGTCGCCGTCGGCCACGAGGCGGGCGCGCACCCATTCCCGCCGCCCGGTTTTCTTTTTGTGCGCGAAGTCGGCGCGCACCTGAAACACATTGGGCGTGACCTCGCTACAGCCACCGAGCCGGAGGATCATCGGCCGTGCGATCCGCATGAACGTAACCATCACCGCCACCGGATTGCCCGGAAGACCGACAAAGGGCACGGCGCCAACCTGGCCCAGTCCGATGGGGCGTCCGGGTTTGATCGCCAACCGCCAGAAGTGAAGACTGCCCAGCGCCTCGACGGCGGCCTTGACGTGATCCTCTTCGCCCACCGACATCCCGCCCGACGTGACGATGAGATCATGGTGCCGGGCCGCATCGTCCAGGGCATCGCGGATCGTTTCGAACCGGTCTTCGAGGATACCCAGATCGTTGACGGAACAACCGAGCTCCTCGAGCAAGGCGATCAACGTATAGCGGTTGGAGTCGTAGATACCGCCCGCCGGCAAGTCGCGGTCCGGGTCGTAAAGCTCGTCGCCGGTGGAAAACACTGCCACGCGCAAAGGTTTGTATACAACGAGGTGTCCGCGGCCCACGGACGCGGCCAGTCCCACGTCTTGCGCCCGCAGCCGCCTGTTCATCTCGAGAATGACCGAACCGGCCTTGATGTCCTCACCGGCCGAACGCACGTTGGCGCCCCGTTTGATGCCGGGGCTGATCACCACGGTTTCGCCGTCTTGCGTGCAGTCTTCCTGCATGATGACGGTGTCGGGGCCGCGCACCATTTCGGCGCCGGTAAATATGCGGACGGCCTCTCCGGAACCGACCGTGCCGTCGAACGGATGGCCCGCCGTGGCCCGCCCGACCACTTTAAGGCTGGTCGCTGCATGCACTTCGAGATCGTCGAAGTTCACCGCGTATCCGTCCACCGCCGAGTTATCATGGGGGGGAACATCGCCGTCGGCCCGGATATCTTCGGCGAGGACGCGGCCCGCCGCTTGGCGCAACGCCACACGTTCGGTGGACACCACCGTTGCCGTCCGTTCGGCCAGAAGATCAAGCGCCTCCGCCGTGGGCATCAATTCACCCCCAAAGGCGAAGCAGTCGTCGCTGAGCTGGGCCATGGTCCAAGCACTCGTAAAAAAATCACCACAGGATTCGCCGTTATCCTATAGTGCAGATAGGTGCAGACCAACCGCAATCACAACAGCAGCGTGGAACAGAGAATGACCGAGGCAGGCGCCGCCGATGGGATCGCGGGTGTGCTTCTCGCCGGCGGCCGGGCCCGCCGCATGGGCGGTGGCGACAAGTGCTTGCGTTCGCTCGGTGACCGCACCGTTCTCCACCACGTGATCGACCGAGCTCGGCCCCAGGTTTCAACGCTCGTGGTGAATGCCAATGGTGACGCCGCCCGATTCGCTCCGTTCGATCTACCGGTGGCGGCAGACGTGATCGAGGGATTTGCCGGTCCTTTGGCCGGGATTCTCACTGGCTTGGAATGGATGCGGGATCACGCGCCGCAGTGCCGGTGGCTCGCAAGTTTCCCAACGGATGCACCTTTTTTCCCAGACGATATGGTCTGCCGAATGATGACGGCGGTGGCGGAGCAGGGGGCCGAGATGGCGTGCGCCGCCTCCAACGGGCGGTCACACCCGGTGTTCGGCCTTTGGCCCGCGAGCCTGGCCGGGGACTTGCGCCACGCCCTGGTCGAGGAGGAGATCCGCAAGATCGACGCGTGGACAGCACGTTATCGGTTGGCGACGGTGCCATTCTCCGCTCAACAGCATGACCCATTTCTCAACATCAACCGACCCGAGGACCTGGCGGCGGCGGAACGGTTGGCAGAGACCTAGGACCTTGTCCGCCAAGAGGTCTATAGCGTCTTCGAACGCGCTCCATCTCGACGTGTATTTAAGCTTTTGATGTTGGGGGCACGTGTCACCAAGTTGTACATAGTCATCGCGAGTATGGCTTTGCTTGTTGGCAACCTCGCCGTTAGCGATATTGGCGATGGCTCAACCGCGGAAATTTCCAAACTGAGCTGACCTGGGAGACGTCGTCGATGGAGTACGTTACCGAATGGATGGGGACCATGCAGGCCGACGTCTTCGATCTGCTTCAGCAGATCATCGCCTATCTGCCTCGGTTGCTGTCGGGTGTCTTGCTCCTGGTGATCGGATGGCTGGTGGCGCGGGCGCTTCGAGCTATCGCCTCCAATGTGATCCGCGGATGGGACTCGTTGTCCCAAAGGCTGACCATCGGCAGGGCGGTGGACGCGGCGAAGGTCCGCGAAACCTCGGCTTCCGTGGTGGGCAAGGTCGTCTACTGGATGACGATCTTGTTTTTTGTCGCGGCCGCGGCGCAAGCTCTTGATTTGCCGGCGTTCTCCAGCTGGCTGAACCGCGCAATTCTTTATTTGCCGCAGCTCATCTCGGGTGCGCTGGTTATCGTCCTGGGAATTGCGCTCGGCAACTGGGCAAGAACCGCCATTGCGCGTGGGGTGAAGTCGGTCACCGCGCAACAACGCTTGCTTTTGGCCGGCGC
Organism: uncultured Rhodospirillales bacterium; assembly: GCA_937127205.1. Taxonomy (GTDB): domain Bacteria; phylum Pseudomonadota; class Alphaproteobacteria; order Rhodospirillales; family Defluviicoccaceae; genus CAKZLS01. The sequence goes on along the minus strand of CAKZLS010000344.1, from coordinate 4,259 downwards.
GGCTCAGGCGATCATTTTTGTGACGATGTTCGTTATCGGTCTCGACCTGATTGGCGTGGACACTTCGGTCCTGGTCATCGTTATCGGTGTGGCGGTGGGAATGTTCTTCGGCGGTGGCGCGCTGGCTTTCGGTCTGGGGGCGCGAACCATGGTGAGCAATCTTATTGGCGCTCGCTGCGCGCAACGCGACTGCCGGGTCGGCGATGTCATCCGTATTGGCACGGTCGAGGGCCGCATTCTGCAGCTCAACCGATCGACCGTGGTGTTGGAGACCGGCGAAGGCCGAGCGACGATCCCCGGTAAGTTTTTCTCCGAGCAGAGCACCCAGGTCCTGGACGGAGATCTCGTTCGTGGTTGATAGCCTGGAGCTTGCCAAGGAATTCATCCTCAGCCGCCCGGACTTCGCGGCAAGCACGCTGGAAGATCAGTCTCCCGAAACCGCGGCGGCGTTCTTGCGGGAGCTGCCGGACGACCTCGCGGGTACGTTGCTCAGCCGGCTGATGCCGACCTATGCCGGACATTTTCTCGAGGAACTGGACCCGAAGACGTCGGCGGCATTGCTCGCGGATGTGTCTGCCGACGTGAGTTCGGCAATCCTGCGGCATACGCGGGCCGACAGGAGGCCGCCGATACTCGATCAGATGCCGACGAAGGCGGCGGGCGCGTGCCGGCACATGCTGCGCTACGGGACGGGAACCGTGGGTTCTTGCATGGACTCCCGCGTTTTCGTTCTTCCGGACGATGTCACTGTCGAAAACAGTATCCATCGGATGCGGCAGTCGCCTGAGCGAACATCGGGGCAGATCTTCGTTGTCGGCCGCAATGGCCACTTGCGAGGGGTTCTCCAAGTTTGGGATATCGTCCGCGCCCGCCACGATGCCCCGGTCTCGGCACTGACTGTCTATCAGCGAGAAACGCTTCCGGTGCGTGCACCCCTTGGTGCGGCGGCAAAACATCCCGCTTGGAGAGAGACCAACGAACTGCCCGTTGTGGAGACGAACGGTTCCTTCATCGGCATACTGCGGCACTTGCGCATGCGGAACGTTCTTCGAGTCGGCTCCTCGGAGGACGGAGAATCGCAAGCGGGTGAAACCATGATGGAGATGGGAGTCGATGCCTGGGAAAGCGCGGCGGAGTTGCTCGAAACGGTGATTACGGTTGCGACGACTCCGGATCAATCGAGAAAGGACAGATGATCATGGCGGTTGCTTCATCTTCGGCGGCGGACGCGTTAGCCCAGCGGTTCTTGTACGAGTTTCCAAGGGAAGCGGCGAAGCGGATGGAATCCCTGCCTGCCGATGAAATGGCCCGGTTGCTGGCCAGTCAACCGCCGGGCAAGGTGATGCTTGTTTGGGAGGCGCTCATTCCCGGCATTGCGGCGCTGATCTTCGATTTGCTGCCGGCCAAGGCCGCTCATGCGCTTCTTGCGGATATGGATAGGGGGCGATCGGCCGTCATGTTGAGCCGGCTGCCCCCGGAGCGCTGGGATAGTCTTCTGGAGTCGCTTCCGGAAAGTCTGGCGGGTGAGCTCCGTCAGCTTATGACCTATCCCCCGGATAGCGCGGGATCGCTGATGGATACCAAAATTTTCGCGTTCCGGGGCGACACCACGGCGGAGACCGCACTCAATCTGTTTCGGCAATCGCGCGCTCGGCCAACCCGACAAGTGCTCATCGTCGACGATGGCAACCGGTTGATGGCGCGTGTTCCCATCGAGACCGTCGCCTTGGCGGATGGCAAAGCGACCCTTGAGTCCATGGCGCGTCCTCCGATCGCCGTCGTGACCGGTACCGATCCCCGGGAAGAGGTGGTCGATAAACTCAACAAGCTGAAACTCGAGGAATTGCCGGTGATCGATATCGACGGCCGTTTGCTCGGATTGATCAGACCCGCCGGGTTGGTGGAGGCGGTAGCGGAAGAGGCCAGCGTCGATATGCAGACCATGGTCGGCGCGAGTAAGGACGAGCGCGCGCTTTCGAGCAGTCTGTTCGCCGTTCGCAAGCGCTTGCCGTGGCTTCAAATAAACCTGTTGACGGCGTTCCTTGCCGCCTCTGTGGTCGCTCTGTTCGAGGACACCATCTCCCGGTACACCGCGCTCGCCGTTCTGCTGCCGGTGGTGGCCGGTCAGTCGGGAAACGCCGGCGCGCAGGCCCTCGCCGTGACCATGCGCGGCCTTGCCTTGCGAGAGATCGGAACCGGCCACTGGCTGAAGGTGCTCTCGAAGGAGACCGTGGCTGGCCTGTTAAACGGTATTGGAATTGCGATAACGTGCAGTATTGGCGTCTACGTGTGGAGCGGCAGTCTCGGCTTGTGCGCGGTTATCGCATCGTCGATGATCCTGTCGATGGTCGCGGCCGGTGCGGCCGGTGCGCTGGTGCCCATCGTTCTCAAGCGCCTTGGCCAGGATCCGGCCCAATCGTCTTCCATTGTGCTCACCACGGTCACCGACGTGGCCGGCTTTTTCTCGTTCCTGGGAATCGCGACGGCGCTGCAAAGCATGCTCGAGTAGATCGGGTCGAGTGGCACTTGCTCCTCAAACAACCGGTGAGCCGTATGCCCAGCTATAAGGGACGGGCCCGGACAGCGCGATGACGTCGCCATCGTCCAGCGCTTTCTCGGTGTTGAGAGCCGAATAAAGGCTGGAAGTGATATCTCGGCCGTTCTGGAGTGCGAGAAAAACCTCCGATGCCGGGACGCTTAGTTCGCGGAGGATGTCGCCGACGGTGCTTCCCGCCGGCAGCGAGAGCATGCGCCGGAATCCTCCGACGCCGCCAAAGCGGCTCAGGCTGTTGAACAGTCGCACCTCGACCTCGATGACAAGGCCCGATGTATTGTGACCGATAGCGGTCGTGTCGGTGGTTTGATCCATGACCAGTGGTTTCCTTCTCCACCCTTAACACCAACAGCGGGGTCAACGCAGATCCAAAGTCGAAGAATTGCGTAAGACCTCCCATATTGCTACCTTAAACTATTGTGCAACGGAACGAATAACCGGGACACATCTGCTCGACATTGCAGGATTTGCGCGGGAGCTTCAAAACCGGACATGAACATTACCGTCAAGCTCTACGCTCTGTTGGGCCGTTATCTTCCGCCGCATCAAAAAGAAAACACCGCCGCGATCCAAGTGGCCGATGGTAACACCGTCACGCAGGTGATCCGCGATCTCAATCTTCCGACGGAGCAATGTCACTTGGTGCTTGTGAACGGCGTTTTCGTCTCGCCGAGCGAGCGCGAAACGCGCATTCTCGAAGAAGGCGACGCACTTGCCATCTGGCCGCCGGTTGCAGGTGGATGAGAGGAATGCCGGACACCGCGCGCGACCGTACCATGCGAATCGATAAGGAAATGGGTATCAGTCATCGCGACTTCTTCCGTATTCTGCCGGGAGCATTGGACACCACCGATTATCGGATCGACGGACGGTCCGTTTTCGTGGGAGAGGGTAGCCGTCGCCTTAACATCGTTCTGTCGCCGGAAACAGAGCGGCGGATCGCTCTGCTTTCGCTGCCCGTGACCCAGGTATCGCTTGAATTCGTGGGTTACGATGCCGAGGAAGCCGCTGCCGCCCTGGAGCGGTTCGACCGCGCCTTCCAGCGGGGAGGCGGCTAAGATCGAACGATGAGTGAGCGATTTTGGGGATGAATTGGGTTCACCGAGATGAAGATGTTTGGCTTGGCCGGGTGGAGCGGTAGCGGCAAGACGACCCTGCTGGTTTCCGTGATGGCGGAGATCATTGGCAGAGGCTTGACAGTTTCCACCATCAAACATGCCCACCATAACCTCGACATCGACAGCCCGGGTAAGGACACCTATCGCCACCGAGAGGCGGGAGCGAGCGAAGTCATTTTACTGACGTCAAACCGCTGGGCGCTCATGCACGAGCTGCGAGGAGACCCCGAGCCAACGCCTGAGGAGTTGATCCAAAAATTGGAGCCGGTGGATCTGGTGTTGGTTGAGGGGTTCAAGAATCACACGCACGACAAGTTGGAGGTGTATCGCCCCGCGCTCGGAAAGCCGCTGCTCTGCGGTACCGATCCCCACATCGTCGCCGTGGCCAGTGATGCGCCTTTGAAAACAGGCGGGGTCCCCTTCTTTGCCCTCGAAGACACACGCGGAATCGCTGATTTCATCACGTCGCGTTGCCATCTTGCGCCGGCGGTTTGACCAAAAGTTCCCTGGTATCGGCCGAGCTCCGGTTAGCGAAAAATTCGAAAAACTCGCGAGCGGGCAGTGCGGGGCTGAAGTAGAAGCCCTGC
>CAKZLS010000343.1 GCA_937127205.1 uncultured Rhodospirillales bacterium | reverse complement strand
CAAAAAGGGCCTGCAGTCCGCCGGCAAGAAGGCCGACCGGGAAGCCGGTGAAGGACGGCCCGGACCATGCGGTGGATGCGCTGCGGTATTTGTTGGTGGTGCTGGAGAAGGGAGGGAAGACGGAGGTGGTGGAGTGAGCGGGGGAGAGACGAAGAGACGAAGTGACGAAGAGAAGAAGTGAGCGAGGCGCGGCGGGGCCAGAGGAGATCAGGTTCATTCGAAGATGAACAGCCACAGTAATGGAGCGACTTGCGCTCCGGTCGAGAGCGAGCCGATCAGCCAGCGTCGACGAATTGAGCATCTGAGGAACGCGGTGCGCCAGATCAGCAAGGCTGGCAGCGTGAGCGCGGCGACGACACCCGGGATGATGGTGGCGAGCATGCTCTGGTCCCAATAGAAGGACCGTGGGTCGACGAGCAGGCTCACAAGGAGGAAGGTGCAAAAGGTGATGTTGAATCCGCCCGGTATGGCGGTTCCGAGGAGGGCGGCGATCCAGGCGCCGAGGAGCGGTTTAGCGGACTTGACGGCGAGTTGGAGTTCGAGGCCGCACTCGGGACAGCGGTCGGTGGTGAGGTCGCGCAGGCTGTAGTGACAGCGCGGGCAGGAGGCGTCGCGCTCGGCGAGGAAGGTGATGAGGAGTGGATCGGTCATCGGCTCACCTGCGGGTCGCGGAGAAGCGAGGCGACGGCGCAGGACGGTCGGAGCGCGGTACGGTCTCTAAATTCAACCCGGTCGGCCAAATAGTTGCGACACCTGCGAAACAAAAGACTCATCTCTGCATGGCGTCATGGATCTCGCGCCTTAATTGGTCAATGATTGCCGCCTCTCCGGCCTGTTCAGGACGCGCGCCACTACTGCAGACCGACCACTTACCGTCCGGGAGTTGCGCAAGCTGCAAAGTACCCGTACGAAAGCATAATTCCTCAAACTCGAGCATATTCTTCGCCACCTTTTCTTTCTTTTTCGACATCGCAGTTCTTTCTCCACAGGGCAGCAATTGCCAAGCTACTCACGACCGCAAGACGATCGTTCAAAAAAATGAGGGTTCATGTTACGATCAAAATAATGCTTCCGATTCATCCAGATGAATCCATCACCCTTTGTGATTACCGCGACATCGACAGCACCGCCAACCGTTTCGATATCCATTGAGATTCGGCGACGAAGCGCGGTCGTTTTCACAAGCGATTCTGCAAGCCCAGCCAATTCATCTATTGGCAAATACTGGACAGCATCCAAGATAGGCTGGGTCATCTGATTCTGCTGCCACTCCTGCATGTCCCGCTCGGCATGATCAAGAAGAGACTGCCCCGCTTTTTCTAATGCAGCGCGGAACGCAGAGGCTTGCGCAAAACTACTGTTCGCCAACTCACTGACGACCACATCAGATAAACTCGATACCATCCGCTTGATTCGCGCGCTCGCTTCGTCTCGGTAACGCGGATGCACACCTTCCATCCAATGCCGAACGATGTCATCTTGCGCAAACGGTGCGATTACTGCGTTGTGATTCCGAGAGAGTTGGCTGGAACTCCTTCGACGCAACCGGAGAAACTCTCCCACTCGCGACCGAACGTGTACATCGACCAGCGTCGGGAATAGATCCGTCGCACCGAAGCCTGCGAACACGATCCCCGTAAAGCCACTGGATGGAGTATGGCGGATTGCCATCTCATGGGCGATCTCGACGAGCGTCCTTACGACCGCACTAGACACCAAGTCGTCGGTGAACACGCTGCCCGCAATGTCGGAGACCACCCTCTTGAAGCGGGCCGACTTGATTTCGCCAAATCGCCAATGCGGCTTCGCAGACTCAAATAGCGGACACCTTTGAAACTGTGACTTACAATCCTCTAAAATCTCTAATAATCGCTTTGACGCTTGTCTGGCCTCGATCTCGGCCGACGAGACCTTGAATGTTTCCGCTGCCCAATCGATCAACAGCTGTTTCGCATGTAGAGCGATCCCACCCAGCTCTGAGTAGAACTCATCTAAAGTCGAGCTGGGGAGATGTGAATGCTCCTCTACAAAAGCCAGGAAATCTTCCGCGTGCTCTTGCAAGGTACCAAAGCGATAATCGCCGTATTTCTGACGGTATTCCTTTATGAGCGTCTCCCAAGGAACGCCCGATATCGCAGCGGCATTGTAGATCATCAAGCCTACGGGCTGGGCGTGGGAAAGACGGAACAGCTTGTTGGCAGAGTTGTAAACTTTCTGTCCGTGTGCGTGTTCGATCGTAGCTGCACTGTCAGCGGCGAGGGCGACTCCAAGCGGGTTTGCAACGACGATCTCAGCGGTCATGATCTGCGTCTCCTGAAGCGCAGTAGTGTATCGGAGTCCCCGATTCAAAGCCAAGGGGTCCCCAGCCACGTCCCGGAGTGGATTGACCGGGTGGACGGGCTTGGTCGGCGTGAACCGCTACCATTGGGGTCCGTGGCGGTCTGCGGTGGGGCGTGGTGTGGGCCGCGTCTTTGGGCGGTGTTTGTCCGGTCTCAGTTCAGGGTGTGTCCATGCCGAGCATCACGATCGACGGGAAGCGTTGCGATTTCGAGCAGGGGAAGACGATCCTGCAGGTGGCGAACGCGCACGGGATCGAGATCCCGCAGTACTGCTACCACGACGGGTTGTCGATTGTGGCGAGCTGTCGGATTTGTTTGGCGGAGGTGTGGGCGCCGAACCCGCGGAACGACCACAAGCTGGAGGCGATCCCGAAGCTGCTGCCGACGTGCCAGACGCCGGCGGCGGACGGGCAGGTGGTCTACACCACGAGCCCGAAGGCGATCGCGAATCAGAAGTCGGTGATGGAGTACCTGCTGATCAACCATCCGCTGGACTGCCCGGTGTGCGACCAGTCGGGCGAGTGTTTCCTGCAGGACTACAGCTACGAGTATGGGCGCGGGGTTTCGCGATTCGAGGAGACGAAGGTCAAGCAGCCGAAGAAGAACCTGGGGCGGCACGTGCTGCTGTATTCGGATCGGTGCATCATGTGCTCGCGTTGCGTGCGTTTCACGCGGGAGGTGACGGGGACGAGCGAGCTGATCGTGGAGGGGCGTGGGAACCAGGAGGAGATCGACATCTTCCCGGGCATGGCGCTCGACAACGAGCTGTCGGCGAACGTGATCGACCTGTGCCCGGTGGGGGCGCTGCTGGACAAGGACTTCTTGTTCACGCAGCGGGTGTGGTTTTTGAAGAGCACGCCGAGCATCGATGGGATTACGTCGCAGGGCGACAACATCTGGATCGAGCACAACAAGGGGAAGGTGTACCGGATCAAGCCGCGTGAGAACATGGCGGTGAACAAGTGGTGGATCAGCGACGAGATCCGGTACGGGTACAAGTTCGTGCACCGTGAGGATCGGATCACGCAGCCGCTGGACCGGGCGTTCGGGAAGCAGCAGGAGGTGGACTGGGGTCGCGCGTATCGGGAGACGATCGGCAAGTTGGAGGGCAAGCACCTTGCGGTGATGGTGTCGCCGATGTTGACGTGCGAGGACGCGTTTTTGTTGGTGGAGGCGGTGCGGCGTTTGGACGAGGAGGCGGTGTTTGCGGTGGGGCCGGTGCCGCGGGAGGGCGAGGACAAGGCGTTCCCGGGCGGGTACACGGTTCGTGCGGAGAAGGCGCCGAACGCGCGGGGCGTGCGTCGCGTGCTGGAGGCGATGACGGGCGGGGCGGTGCCGAGTTACGAGGAGTTTTTGGGTCGTCTCGATTCGACGGAGTTTCAGGGGTTCGTGGCGACGGGGAACTATCCGAGCGAGTGGGTGACGGAGGAGTTGGCGCACGCGGCGGAGGGGAAGGCGATCGTGCTGATCGACACGCTGCCGAACCGATTGACGGAGATGGCGGAGGTGGTGCTGCCGGCGTCGACGTGGGTTGAGAAGGCGGGGACGTTCGAGAACGTGGACAACAAGTTGCAGGCGTTCGAGCAGGCGATCCCGACGATCGGGGTGAGCCGGACGGAGTCGCAGATCGGGTTGGACCTGATCGCGATTCTGGACGGTGAGGTGACGCCTGGGGACGTTGCGGAGACGGTGCGTTGGTATCCGGAGGCGCAGCCGGGGCAGGTGCCGGAGGCGATGGAAGTGGCGGCGCCGATCGGTGAGCGTTTCAACGCGGCGATGGTGCGGCAGAAGATGGCGAGCGCGAACCTGAACCTGCGAGCGATGGTGGACGAGGTGGAACAGGTGAGCTATTCGAGCGAGGTTGAGAGCGATATGGCGGTGGTGGAGCTTTGAGAGGTTAGGCGTTCAAGCGTTCCTTGCGTGCTTTTCGCTTTTCTTCGCGAGCAGCCGAAATTTCTTCGTGCAACTTCTGCATGCTCTCAAGCCACCTCTCGAATGTCTCGGGTTCTTCCGGGTTGACGGGCGCATGGTCCGCCTTATCGTGGGCGTCGATCAGATCGCAGCACTGGCGGTAGATGTCGCTAATCAATTGCCAATGGTGCTCCTGAACGGACAACATTTCCCACAGCTTCGATGCTTGCACTTCGCCGCTGTAGCGTTCAATGATGCGAGCAAAGAGACAGCTCTCAATTGCTCGCTCGCAAGCGCTGCGAAAGTGAGCCGCCAAGCGTGCCGCATGTTCTCTGTACTCACTTTCGCCTGCCCTATCGCGTAATCGTCGAGCGCGATCGATCTCTTCCCGGAGTTGCTTCGCTCGCTGTTTCCAATTCGCGTGATCCCATGGCCAACCAGTCGTTACGCGACCTGGCCGCGTGCCCAGTCGGTCAAGTTGTACGGCGCGCACCAGCGTTCCGTGCCCGGTCGCTTCCGCCTCTAGATCGCGCAAAAAACCCGCGTTGTGCGTCAGAACGATGACTTGCCGCCGCAACCCTTCATCGGCAAGGCGTGCCGCGACCTTTCGTCTGCAGGCATGGTCGAGCGACGAAACGGGGTCGTCGAAAATCAAAGCGGATTGATCCGAAGCCAAACTCAATTCCGAAAAGAAAAGCGCGATGGCCAGGGCGCGCGCCTCCCCTTCACTTGCGACGCCCTTCACGCTGCGACCTTTGTTTCCTGCGACTCGAACCCCAAATTTCTTCTCGCCCTGCGCATTGGCATCCATCAATGCGAAAGGCACCGACTTGCCAAAGAGGGCGCGGACTTCTCTGTCAAAGGCAGTGCGGAAGCGGTCTGATAGCAAACGGCTTTCAAGCTCACCGCTCAGCCGGGTGATCGCTCGAGTGTCGCATTCTTGCAGACAGGCTTCGAGACGCTGCTTGCGAAGCATGCGTTGGTGGATCTGAATCAATTGCTCTTGGTTATCGCTCAACCACGCTTTGTATTTCAGCGCCTCGATCTCGCGATGAAGGGTGGCCAGCTCGGGCTGTCGCGCGGCGGCAGCGGCAGAAGCCGTCTGATTCTCCAATTCGTCAACGATGCCATCCAGTTCATTAGTGTCGGGTTCGGCCGGCGAATCGCCTTCGGGGAGCTCGTTTTGGGTGCAACACTGCTTGAGACGTTCAGTCCACGCGTCAGCCGACTGGGCGAACGACTTTACGGCGTCGCCGAGCGTCGGTCTCAGAGCATTCAGATCGGCGGCCGCTCGTTCGACTTGTTCGGTCAGGCGGGGGGCTATCCGGAGTTCCTCGGCGACTTTGGCCAGCGCGGCCTCGGCCTGTTCCAGCGAAGCACGAAGTTTGTCCGAGACGAAGTCGTCGAAATCGCGGAAGCGGACCCGCGCGTGCTCGTCGAGTCTCTGCTGACACAGGACGCAGACCCTGTCTTGATCCAACGCCGGGAACTCTTCTGATTGATACGCAACGCGCGAGAACTCGCGGGCGGCGTCCCAGAGTATCCGCCATGCCTCGCCGCCCGTCCCGGGGAGATAGTCGGCGGATGCTGCGAGCCCTCGGGCGTGTTGCGCGGCTTCGCGCGCGACGATGACTCGTCGAACGGCATCTCCGACTCGATCGCCAGTAGAGGGACCGTATCGTTCGAGCCACGATCTGATGGCGTCGCGGCACGCGCGCACGCGGTCAGCGGCGGCTCGCGCCGACGCTGCGGCGGCCTTTGGATTGCGCAACGAGGATTCAAGTTTGTGCAAGCGTCGTTGATCCTCGTCGCAGAACGCTGCGCGGCGCCGGATCTCGTCTTCGTCGAACTTCGGGAGGTCGGCGAGGAGTTCGCGTAGCTCGGCGTTTTCGGGCGATGACGTGACTAGACGCGTGTGGTCCTTGTCGATCTTGTCAATCTCCGGCTTGAGCCCTTCCTTCTTGATCCAATTCAAGAGCACAACGAGCGAGGGAATCACGTCGAGCCCGTCGGGCTTGAAGCACGCGGCGTCGTCTCGTTCGACGTGGTCCTTCGCGGAGTGCGAGTCGAAGACGAATACTCGCGAGAGTTCGGGGGAGCACGGCGTTCCATCGGTCCACTGATCGGTGCGCTCCTCGCCGCCCATGTCCCATTGGATGGTGGCAGTCGCTTTGTCATTGGAGCCGCCGTCGATGACATCCGGAAGAATTTGTTCGGGCCGCCCGCGGACGCGGCACACCTGCTTCAAGATCCGCGCGTAGCCCGATTTTCCGCTGCCGTTGTGGCCGAAGATAACCGTGAGTCCCGGGGACGGGCCGAAAGGCAATACCTGGCCTGGTGCGAGACGGTTGACGTTTTCGACGTTCGCAATCCCTACGAGATGCACGTCGTCGGACGCCACGGTTCTGTCCGGGAAGTCGGACTGCGCGAGAGGTATCGCCTGAAGGGAGTTCGATGGGTCGGCAGTCGCGAGGCCGTGGTGCGCTAATGCGAGCGACAGCACCTGGTGCCGGTCCTGTTCAGTGAGAGCTTTGTTACGCACGATCCTGCGGAGCGCGTCGCGTTTCCACTCGGACCAACCGCGTGAACTGTCGAAAATGAACTGGTAGGCCGAAACGGAGCGATCACTGTCCGTTGGATCTGTCATGCTGCGCTCGCGAATGTCCGTCGGAGATCAAGAGACAAGGCAGGTAGTGTACGAACGCGGAGGAATGCATAGCAAACCATCAACTCCGTTAAGTATCGTCGAGAGCGGTCGTTCCAGCGGTCCATTTCCGAACCGCGGCAGCGTCATGCGCCGAGGAAGGCGTCGATGGTGAGCATGAGGGCGATGAATGAGGCGAGTATGCCTTTGAGGAGGAGTGCGACGAAGCGTGAGACGGCGGTGGCGGCGCCGAGTTTGGAGAGGTGGGCGAGTTGTCTTCGGTCGATGAGCGTGAATTCGAAGGCGATGGCGGCGACGGCGGCGCCGAGTGCTGCGCCGATGACGGTGCCGAGGAGTGGGATGAAGGCGAGGGCGAATGTTCCGACGAGTGCGCCGAGGAGTCCGCCGGCGATGGCGGCCCATGCGGCGCGTTTGGAGGAGCCGGCCATTTTGGCGCCGGCGGCGCCGGCGAGGAACTCGACGAGTTCGGCGATGGCGGCGACGACGATGGCGGCGGCGATGGTCCACCAAGAGAATTGGTCGCGCCAGAGTTGGACGATGAGGGCGAGGGCGATGATGGCCCAATGGCCCGGGAGGCCGACGAAGGTGACGACGGCGCCGAGGATGTTGAGGATGGGGAGGGTGATGGCGGGTGGATCGGGACCGCGGCGGCCGGGAGTATGCCCGGGGGTGTGGAACATGACGCGGGCGCGGATGGTTTGGCGGGAGGTCGGACGCATGCGGCGGGGGGTGCTGATGGCCGATCTGGCGGGCGTTGGCGTCGAGAGACCGCGGCGCGGTATCGGCTGGAAGACTTCGTTGTTGGTGATTCGAACCGGCTGGCGTATACGGCGGCGTGTTCGATGGCGGGTGATGATGGGCCGGGCGGGTTCGGGGCGCTGGTGCTTCATGGTGACTGCGGGCTTGG
>CAKZLS010000342.1 GCA_937127205.1 uncultured Rhodospirillales bacterium | reverse complement strand
GCCGGGGTGGGGGGGTCTAATTGAAAAAGTCGATATCAACCCCATGCACAGTAGAATTCCACCCTCGAAAACGCCGTATTCGCCCGCCATGAACCATCGACAACCGGGCTTTCGGGCACTGTACTTATACCAACGCTCATTGATAGGAACCTATAGCTGGGTTTTTCACTCGCTACCGTGAGACAATTTTCATTAGTTGTGTCTCACCAGGCACTTGATCTGTTGCGTAGGGGCTTGTCGCCCCTGTAGACGAACAATGATATGGATCGTGCGACGTGTCACAGATTGAAACAGATTTACTCATAGTGTTTCAGACAGATACCCCATGCACCGAAGGTCGAAACCTGAATGCTCGGCCCCCAGGAGGATTGCTTCAGCTCCACCGCCGATTCCGGACGTGGATTGGGCGCGGCCGGCAGGGGGTTTTTGACCCAACGCGGTCATCGACCAATACGGAAGGGGTAAAAGGGGTCGTTTATCGGAGAACCGCGGGGGATGTATCGATCACGTCGCTATCGTGATCGGCCGGAAAACGACGAACGCAAGACGTTGAAAAGTCGGTGCGTTTTCGTCGACGGCTAACAGGCCGTCCGCCACGATCGGGTTTTTCGGAGCCCAACAATGTATACTTCGGCGACCTTTGTTAGGGGTTCTCAGATGCCCTCGATATCGCAGTGAAGGCTGACATGTTACTGAGGTGACCGTCCTGAAGAGCCCGGCGGGCTCTCTTCCTCATCTGCGCCTTGAGGATCGCCAATCGGCGTCGGCTCCCTATCTTCACTTGACGCTTCAACCTGATCTGAAGGCAGAGGGTCTACGGTGGAGACGGTTTGAGCAATTCTGACTGAATCCGCGAATGCCACTCGCTCTTCTTGAGGTAGCGGTTGGCGGCGGCGCGTCCGGTAGAAGGCATAGGCCGCCATTCCCGCGTGAGCGCAGGCCGTATAGAGGAACAGCGTATGACTCCCCCATGTACGCATTATGACCGAAGCGATGAGCGGCCCCACGACGGCACCTGCCGCAAACACCAGGAGGAGCCCGCCCGAGGCTTCAACGTAACCATCAGGCTCAACGAAGTCATTCATGTGCGCAACAGCCAGGGAGTAGATAGGAAACGCGAAGATGCCAAAGGCAAACACAAGAACCAGAGTGGCGCGGTCCCAGACTTGAGGAAGAAACCCCAAGCCGATGCCGGCTAGCGCCCCGCCGAGGCATGCGATGATAATGACGATACGGCGGTCCATTCGGTCCGACGCGCGGCCAATCGGCCATTGTCCGACCGCACCGGCAATCACAGCGACAGACATGAAAAATGCCACCCCGGATGGGCCTGCCTGATCACCAAGCGCGAATACCGGTGCCAGAGACCAGAACGCACCATTGACCAAACCAACCGCGAAGCATCCAACGACGCCGATCGGCGAAAGCTCAAAGAGGTGCTTGAGGCGAACCTTTACACTCTTGATGGGGGCGGGAGCTTCGGCACGCGCTAGCGCGACCGGCACCGCTGCCAGCGAGACCAAAATCGAGGCGATCGCGAAGAGCAGAAAATTCTGCGGCCGATCGAGAACGAGCATCATCTGACCTAGAGTGATCACCGTCAGAGTTATGATCGTGTAGATCGAGAACACAAGGCCGCGGTTCTCATTCGTCGACTTCTCATTAAGCCAACTTTCGATCACCAAGTAGAGCACGGCAAAGCAGAAGCCTGTGGCAGCCCGCAAGGTCCACCAGATCCACGGGGTCAAGAGAAGCGCATGAACCAGGACCACCGAGGAAGCGATGGCGACCATCCCAGTGAAAGTCCGAATGTGCCCCACATGTCGGACCACTTGAGGTCCATAAAAGCACCCGAGCGCAAAACCGAGATAATAGGCGGAACCGAGAATTCCCACGTCGAGAGACGAGAAGTTTTCCAAGGTTGCACGGACTGGGAGCAGAGCTCCCTGAAGGCCGCTGCCCATCAGTAGAAACGAGACGCCCAAAAGGAGAGCGGTGATAGGAGCAACCGCTGAAGTCATGGATGGCTTCCGAGATCGGGGATGTTAATCAAGGTTTGCTCATGTGCTCGACATAGGGAGGAAGTCAGAGCGGTTTTGAACGTATGAGCAGTGCAACACGCCTGGTAGCTCGTAAAAAAGCGCCATACATAAGCGATTTCGATATAAATAATCAAAATACTTCGATTTATAAATATTATACTTACATTAAGATATTTAAGACTCAGCGTGCGACCAGTCGACACGAACATGACCGAGTGGTTAGATTCCGTCACTTGCGACCCTGGGCTTAGTCCTAACCCCATGATATCGCACGATGCGGTTGGGACTCATCCATCTCGATCTTACCACTAGTTTCCGACAGTGAACTTTGGCTGGGCCTGAGGGCTTGCATGAACTTCTTGATGACCCTTGGAGATCGGCATGAAGTTGGAGGCAAACAACGATGATCATAAAAGAAACAAAACAGAACATCCTGTGGACTGCTGGGGCGGTTGCGGCAATTATCGCTCTTGTAGGTATCGCCGTTAGGATTGGGATTGGTTAGCAGCGCACCGGTCGCTGGCTAGCTTTCACTCGCCGGTTCTGTCACGAAGACAGGACATTTCCTGGTAAGCAGGGGCCGAGCTCGCAGCTCGGCCCCACCAAAACCAACCCAAGTGCGGCTTCTGTTGAGGCGTCAAGTGGAGGTACGCCAATGGCCTTCCATGGGCCCTGTTGAGGGCGCTCTTTGGGTTGTTTTGGGATGGTTCGGAATCGCTGTCACTCCTGCGTAAGTTCGCCGTTTGCGATGGTAACCACCTCGTCTTCGCTGGCCTCAATGACACTCTGACCGAGGCTGATCTCGCAGGACTTGCAAACATTGGAAGCCACACCTCCGGTAGGTACCAAGACCTTCTCGCTCGTTCCGTCGCCATTCACGATTGCGACGGTGTGGTCTTCGCCGTCGGCATTTTCGATGTCGACAGCCAAGGCGCTGCCGGCAAACAGAATTGAGCCGCCGACCACACAGAATTGCCCTTCTTAGAGCTTTGCGGCCGAGGCGTGCAGCTTGCGGCGGGGGATGCCTGAATAGATGACTTGGATCCGCGCTTTCGAACTTTGGTTCGGCGACCGGACCCTTCACCGTGTTCGGATGCCGCTCTCTTGTGCTTTTCGTTCATTGCTGGTCCTCCAGGAACCCGACGATCTGTCGTTGTATAGGAGGATTCTCGGCAGAATTTAAAATTATACAAACGAAACTTTTTGATTGATCGTATCGGTTTTACCAATTCTTGGGTGAAGCTAATCGAGAGCGTTAGACGACATCAACTGGCACGTCACGTAAGGCACGGGCAGCCCAACAACGGAAGAACGAGCGTTGGTTTCAAACATAATTTGACGGGATGGGGATAATGAAAAGGGCGGCCTAAAAGGCCGCCCTCCAGTGTGGCTCTGAGGCTAACATGACTCCAATGGTCAATAGTCCATATCGCCCATGTCAGGCATTGTCGGCATCGACTGCTTCTTGTCGGGCTTCTCCGCAACCATGGCCTCGGTCGTTATGAGCAGGCCGGCCACAGACGCAGCGTCTTGAAGAGCGAGGCGCACGACTTTGGCGGGATCGATTATGCCCGCTTTGACCAGGTCACAGTACTCGCCCCGCTGCGCATCGTATCCTGTGGTCGTGTGGCCATTCTCAAGCAGCTTACCGGCCACAACGGCCCCGTCGGTGCCTGCGTTCTCTACTATCTGCCGAATAGGCGCCTGCAAGGCACGGCGCACAATGTCGACACCCATTCGCTGATCATCGTTTTCGATGTTGACACCGTCGAGCGCCCTGGCGGCGTACAACAGCGCTACACCACCTCCGGGCAGGATCCCTTCCTCCACCGCGGCCCGAGTCGCGTGCATCGCGTCATCGACCCGATCCTTGCGCTCCTTGACCTCAATTTCCGTCGCGCCGCCGACACGGATAACCGCCACGCCACCGGCCAGTTTTGCCAAGCGCTCCTGGAGTTTTTCGCGGTCGTAGTCGGACGTTGTGTCGTCAATCTGGACACGGATCTGGCCACACCGAGCCTGGATGTCCTCCTTCTTGCCGGCACCGTCGATGACTGTCGTGTCATCCTTATTGATGAGCACTTTCTTGGCGGTGCCGAGCATGTCGATGGTAACGTTGTCCAACTTGATACCGAGATCTTCCGAAATGACCTGGCCAGCGGTGAGGACAGCGATATCCTCCAGCATGGCTTTTCGGCGATCACCGAAGCCAGGCGCCTTGACAGCAGCCACCTTAAGGCCGCCCCGCAATTTATTGACGACGAGCGTTGCCAGAGCCTCACCCTCGACGTCCTCAGCAATCACGAGCAGTGGCTTGCCGGATTGGACAATCTTTTCGAGGAGAGGCAGAAGAGCTTGCAGGCCGGACAGCTTCTTCTCGTGGATCAGAACATAAGGATCCTCGAGCTCAACAGTCATTTTGTCGGCGTTGGTGATGAAGTAAGGAGACAAATAGCCGCGGTCGAACTGCATGCCTTCTACGACGTCGAGCTCAGTCTGTAGGCTCTTTGCTTCCTCAACGGTTATGACTCCTTCGTTGCCGACCTTTTCCATAGCTCTCGCGAGGAATTCGCCAATTTCCGCGTCCCCGTTGGAGGATATGGTTGCAACCTGGGCAATTTCGTCGTTAGTCGTTACCTTTTGAGAGCGACTTTCGAGCTCCTTGACGATTGCGCCCACGGCGAGATCAATGCCACGCTTCAAGTCCATGGGGTTCATTCCGGCGGCTACGGCCTTGGCCCCTTGGCGGACAATGGCCTGCCCAAGAACCGTTGCGGTCGTGGTTCCGTCACCGGCCAGATCAGAGGTCTTTCTGGCCACCTCTTTGAGCATTTGTGCTCCCATATTCTCGAACTTATCGGCCAACTCGATCTCTTTGGCCACGGTCACACCGTCTTTAGTGATCCGCGGTGCTCCGAAGGATTTGTCGAGAATGACGTTGCGGCCCTTTGGACCCAAGGTGACCTTCACCGCATTGGCTAAAATGTCGACGCCCCGGATCATCTTGCCGCGGGCGTCGGTGGAAAAACGAACTTCTTTCGCAGGCATCTCTCAAGTCCTTCCGTTAAGCCGCCTTGGAGACCGAATCCGCGCCTTCGACGACGCCCATGATATCGGACTCCTTCATGATAGCGAGATCCTCACCTTCGATCTTGACCTCGGTCCCGGACCATTTGCCGAATAAGACGCGATCCCCGACCTTGACGTCCAATGGCGTAATCTCGCCCTTATCATTGCGAGCGCCCGGTCCCACAGCGATCACTTCACCCTGCATGGGCTTTTCTTTCACCGTGTCGGGAATAATTATGCCGCCCGCCGTCTTCTCATCTTCCTCGATCCGGCGAACGAGCACCCGATCGTGCAGCGGTCTGAACTTCATCTTTTGAACTCCTTTAGAATGGACAAAGGTTGATCATGCCTGTATTCGCTGTTAGCACTCTCACTGAGTGAGTGCTAAATCTTGTGGGAGAGATATGCGCAAGACCCTCTCACCGCAAGGGACTTCAAGGAATATTTTTCTTTGCGAGAATTCTCTAACAGATTGACATATAATATGTTTTAGCGAAGCGGACATAATCCTTGCCACTCGCCAACATCGAAGTGGCGTCATGGAAATTAAACCGCAGAGGTCTCTGCCCTATGACAATGAAGGTGCATCTGCGCCTGAAATATCCTCCTAGGCGAGACGCATCTTTGCCTATCTAGTTCAAGACGATAACTGAGCTCCATAGGCCACCGGTCACCATCAAGCCCTTAGTGACGGGTTGAATGATGGAACGAGGATGATTCTTCTCCCGCTGCATAGGCTTCCAGAGTACCGACCATCGTCTGCGCACCCGCTCGCCATTGCTCGATTTCTCTTTGAATGCATTGCGGACTTAGGCGTGCAAACCCACACTCATGCCGCGTCAGCTTGGCCTCGAGGGCCCGATACAGGCCTGCAGTCAAGTCAAGATATGCTTGATCACTGGATGACTGGTGCTTGGCGTTCAAGATTGGCAAGTAATCGCCACAGCGTTCGGTGAACGCAACCGCTCTCTCGTAAACGGTCTTGCTGTCGGATCCATTCAATATGACATTGAGGAGGCTTTCAGCCTCCCATTCAAGATATTGCTGTACCCAAGACCAGGATTCAATGCCATGGACGGAACCTTGGATATAAACCATCGTTGTTTCCTCCAGATTTTGGTCCGATTGATCGTATTCGCGCTGCAGGGCGAGAAACGGATGCTCCATCTCCCGCTGACCGGTCGTCATTTCTCTACTCCGGCTCTACGGGATCAGGTCACGCATGCTAAACATCTCGTTCTCCATCGACTCGAAACCACACCACTTGCGGTGAAAGTTTCCTTAGGTGCGTGCAGTTAATCCCGCTCGGACGGCGCGCTAAATCTCAGCGCAGCCATCGTCGTGGCCGGGAGTGCCGCCTCGCTTCCGTCTATAGCCACAAAATCGACGTTCGCATCCCTAATGAAGAAATTATCGCGCACCATTATATATTTGTAAAACAAATTTTATTGACGTATATTATCGGATATACGAATTTTTTGTGTTCGCTGCGGCAGGAGACGCCAACCTCCGTTCCGTCGAGAATACTCTCCGAAAGACGTGCATATCCGCCGAAAGCTCTGGGTCGCGCGACTTCAACCTATGGACAAAGCCATGGACATCGAATTGGCGCGCACGTTTCTGGAAATCACAAACGCAGGCAGCTTCATTCGCGCGGCGGAACGGCTTAACGTCACCCAATCCACCGTGAGCATGCGTGTGAAGGAAATGGAGAGCCTGCTCGGACGCCCTCTGTTCACCCGCAGCAAGGCTGGCACCTCGCTGACGGCCGCCGGGCAGCACTTCCATAGGCATGCGGCAGCGCTTGTTCGGATTTGGCAACAAGCGCGCCAGGAGGTTGCGCTTCCGGAAGACTATCAAGCCCTTCTGACGATCGGGGCGCAGTTCAGCCTGTGGGACCGCCTGTTGCTGCAATGGATGGGATGGATGCGGTCCACGGCGCCCAATGTCGCGCTGCGCGCGGAAGTCGGTCAACCGGACGGATTAATGCGGCAGATCGTGGACGGTATCCTTGACATCGCAGTTATGTACACGCCACAGGCCCGCAAGGGTCTTCAGGTCGAGCAGATCATGGAGGACACTCTCGTGCTGGCGTCGACGCGACCCGGTCCTGTTTCGACTCGGGAGCCCGATTACGTGTACGTCGATTGGGGTGCCGAGTTCCGAGCCAATCACAGCATGGCCTTTCCGAAACTTGATACGCCCGCAATACGTGTCGGTTTAGGCAATCTGGCGCTTGGAAACATCCTCGAATTCGGTGGTTCGGGCTATTTTCCGGCTCGCATCGTGAGATCCTTCGTGGAGGACGGCCGATTATCCGTCGACGAAGACGCACCCGCTTTCCAACGTCCCGCGTTCGTCGTTTTTCCGGCCGATCACGACAGCGACGTTATCGATACATCCCTCGCGGGTCTGCGCCTTCTTGCTCAACGAGAAAGCAACGCCCAGGACAAAGATCCAGTTCAAGAAATCCCTTCGCGCGAACGCTCCGAAAAAAAACATGGTCGACTAAACTCGAGGCCAAGCTGACGCCGCACTTCTGGGTTCCAGAGGAGATCTTAGCCGGGGTCGTCAGCGGTGTCGGGTCGCCGCCAGTTGGCGCATGTGGGCCGCCAGGAGTCACCGGCCACGCCTATATCGGCCCACTCGGCGAGGCTCAGATTGCGGCCAGCGCGTTCGCATAACAGGTCGAACGCACGCTGGGGATCCGCCCACACGAGCATCGCCGTCTTGTCTTCGCTCCCGGTCACCAGAAGCGGCATGGTCGGATGAAAGGCCAGCGTGTTGACCGGCGCATCATGCGCAATTCGCAAGACTTCCGCGCCGCTCCGCACGTCGACCACGCGGGCGGTATTGTCGGCGCTCCAGGTGGCGAGAAACCGGTCGTCCTCGCTGAAAATGGCCCCCCATACGACGCCACCGTGATCGACGCGCGCTCGTTCCCGCCCCGTCGCAACCGAAACCAGTCGTGCCTTCGTGTCTTCGCTCGCCGTTGCCACCAGTTCACCGTCATGGCTGAATTTCGTGAACCATACGGGCCCCGCATGCTCGAGCCGCCAGCGTTCGTCGCCGCTCCCGGTTTCAAACACGCGGACAAATCCATCGTCGCTACCGGTCGCCAACAGGCCTCCGTCGGGGCTGAAGGTGACGGACTGGACCGGCCCTTGATGACGGATGCGGTGACGTTGGGCGCCCGCGCGGGTATCGACGATCCGGGCGATCCCCTCCTCGCCGGCAGTGGCCATAAGGTGCCCATCGTCGCTGAACGTAAGATCATGAACCTTGCCACGGCGCGTGTCACGAAAGACCTCTGCGCCCGTGGCGGTCTTGATCAACCGAACCTCGCCGTCCTCGGTTCCCGTGCCGAGCCACCGGCCGTCTCGGCTGAGTTTGACGGTCGACAATGGGCTGGCATGGGTGACGGTCAGAGCGATCTCGCCGCTCTTGGGGTCGATCAGCCGCACCGATCGGTTCGTGCTGGCGCCGAACACCTGAGGCGTGGTTCCACTGAAGAACAGTTTTTCCACGGGCCCGCCCAACGGAATCGCGGCGACTTGCCGTTGCGCATCCACGTCAATCAGCCGGACCAGACCGTCATCGCTTGCCGTGGCAAACCACCGAGCGTTGGCACTGAAGCCGACGCGGGAAACCGGCCCGCCGTGTTGGAAGCTTGCGACCTGCCTGCGGGTCGTCGCGTCGATCAGACGGGCATGGGCGTCGCCTCCCGCCGTCACCAACCAGCGGCCATCGGGGCTGAACGCGACCGCCTCGACGGAGTCCGCCGACTTGAACCTCGTTTCCCCCTGACCGGCTTCGAAGTCGACCACCTGCACCGTGCCGTCCTTACTTGCCGTGACCAGCCGCCGTCCGCTGGGACTGAAGAGCACCTTTCGCACTCTCTCCGCATGAAGGAGCCGGATGGTGGGATTGCCGGTAGCGAGGTCGAATACCCGGACCGTCTTGTCCCAGCCGGCGACGGCAAGCGAACGGCTGTCGGGGTTGAAGGACAAATCAAGGATCGGATTGGCCCGATCGATCCGGGCGGTTCCGAGCGTGCGCGCCACGGTAAACGTGCGCGTGTCGATCAGTCGGATCAGATTGTACATGGTGCCGGCGGCGAGCCATCGCCCATCGGGGCTGTAGGCGACGGCCCAAACCTGATCTTCCTCGTCCACGCCACCGTACGAACGGGCGACCTTCCCTGTCGCGGTATCGATCAGCCGCACCTCGCCGTCCCGACTGCCGGTCGCAAGCCATCGGCCGTCGCTTCCAAACGCCATGCTCTTGATCGCCCCGTCATGCGGTATGGTGTGCCGTACGGTCATGTCTGCGGTATCGATCAGCCGCACCTGACCACTGCGGCTTCCGGTCGCGAGCCAGTCACCATTCGGGCTGTAAGCCAGACGCCAGACGGCGCTATCGTGGCGGACGGAATGCATCGGCCGCCCGGACGCGACATCGGTCAGCCGCACGGTCGCGTCGTCGCTCGCCGTGGCCAGCCAACGCCCGTCCGGACTGAACGCCACGCTGAAAACCTCGCCAGCATGCTTCACGTCGGCCAGTGTTCTGCCGGTCTGCATATCGATCAGTCGTGCCAACCCGTCCTCGCTTCCGGTGGCGAGCAGTTTGCCGTCTGGACTAATCGCAACGGTTCCGACGACCCCTCCGTGCGGGATCGGCGGCACCACGTTGCGGCCGCTCTCGGCATCGACGAGCCGCGCGAACCGGTCACTGCTTGCCGTCGCGATGCGCCCGCCGTCGGGACTGAAGGCGACGCCCCACACTTCATCTTGGTGTTCGATCCGATGGGTCGGCAGCATATTCAGCAGTTTGTTGGCGAGCTTCGATGCGTCCGCGTTCGGAAGCAGCTTCCAAGACTCCACCGCGAGCGCCGCCGCGCGTTCGATCGACGTGTCGCTTTGGCCCCGCTCGGCAAGCAATTCCGCCTCCGCCGCCATCCGTCGCGCCACGGCGATCTCACGCTGGCGTTTGGCAATCGCCTCCTGGTGGGTCGCGTACACCGCCGCGGCGGACGCGACCACCAACAGCACCAGCAGCGCCGCCGCCGCCGACCAGGCAGCGCGCATGGCGCGTCGATGGAGACGAACGTCTTCTCCGATCAGGTTATCCTTGGGTTCGCCTCGCAAGGCCGATGAAAGATCGGCGATGGCGCCGCGGAATTGCAGGTGCCTGAGCGAAAGTTGGTCTTCGTCCTGCGCCCATCGCAAGTCGAGGTGAAGGGGCTCCTCTTCGAAAACATGGTGGGCGACGTGCGGAAGGGCCGTGGTTTGCTCCCAATTGAAATCATTGGCAGCACCGTCCCAGACCAGTTCTCCCTCGGTAAGGACGATGAGGAAATTCTCCTTGGGGCGGTTTTTGATCCAAAATCCGATCTCACGCTGCACCCAAGGGGATGCCGCAGCCTGGGGAGAGGCCAGGTACACGAAGTACTCGGCGTTCTCCAACGCCTCCCTGATGGTGGACCACAGCCTCGGGTTGACGTTCAGGTTCGTTTCGTCCCGAAAAACCCGGACCGCGCGGCGGCGGTACCAAGGTTTGGCAAACCTGTGCAAACCGTTCTGCAATGATCGCGAAAGCTGGCTATCGGCGGCGTGACTGTATGAGATAAAGGCTTTGTACAGGTAGGACCGCGCGCTTGGCGGGCCGGGTGTGACCGAGGAGGGTGTCGTCGAGCCGTCCAGGTCCGACGCAGTCGGCTCTGTCAGGCTGCTGGCAGTTCGTGCCAAATCCTCTCCGAGGCGTATGGGTGACTGTTGTGACAAAGTGCTCGCTCCCAACTGGGATGCATTCAGCGTGTTACGCTTCGGTCTTCAACCGTCCAGATCCGCCCTCACCGCGTCCATTATGGGGCAAAATTACGATCAGATAAAGTGCATGGCCGGTAATTACTGACCGACGACTTACAGCAATTCGGCAGAAATTTGTTTAACCTGGAGTAGATTACTCCATACGTATCGTTGCTACCAAAAGGACAAATGTATCGCTTTCCCGATTGTGCTTTATTTACAACACAATCTCGACTAAAGACAGTATTTTTCAATTAAGTATTCCAAAAGACGGATTCGACTTACTATCATTTTCGCTTGTTACTCGCGCCGAACAAAAAATAGATTAAAGGCGGTGGAGCTTGCTTTGAGTAGGGAGGGGACCATGTGGAATTCGGGACGTGCATACCACCATTTGAGCGAAATGAAGCGGCCGGCGCCGGCGCGCTCGCTCAACACACGGCGTTCGCGCTTTCTCCAGGGCGGAATCGCGGTTTTGATCGTTGGCTTGGCATCAGCAGCCGAGCCCTCGGACGTTTGGGCGCAGACCTTTGACGAGGCGAACTCGGCCGTCGTCACAGACAACTGCAATTCTCCCGATCTGGATACCAGTTCGGATCTTGGCCAAGCATGCGTCAACGGCGGCATTGGCGGCAGCACCGACGCCAACGTTTCCGGCGGCGGCGCGTTTTCGATCGCGCAGGTGAGCCAGGAGGAAATCCAAAAGAGATTGATCAAAGAGGAGGCCGAAAGCGGACGCGGCGGCAGCGCCGATTCCCTCGAGGCTGGTCTCGGCGGCGGCTACGCGGCGTTTCTTTCGGCCGGTGCCTTTTCCCTCAAACATAGCAACAACGATTTCGAGGACGGCTACGACTCAACCATTCCCACGGTCACCGCCGGTATCGAATACCGCGCCGACTATCCCTTCGTCGTGGGTCTGGCCTTCAACTATTTTCACTGGGCAGGCGACTACGATGACGGAGGCAACTTCAACGCCAATGCCTACGGACCACGCGTTTACGCGGGCTTTCGGCCCATCGACAATAGCTTCGTGAATCTGGTGCTCGGTTATACGCGGGTCAACAAATCGAACAACCGCGAGGCCTTCGGCGTCGGAAGCAACAACGGCCAGGTCATGGCTCGGGGCCGGGCCTCTGGCGACGTCGACTCCAATCAGTTTCTCGCAAATCTGAGTACCGGCTACGACTTTCCCATTGGCAACTTTTCCGTCGGGCCGCGTGTCGGGTTGAGTGTCGTCCACTATGAAGTGGAGCATTACTCCGAAGGCGGCAGCACGGGGTTGCAGCTCGAGTATGACAGCTACAATCAGACATCCGTGCAGTCGAGCCTCGGCGCGAGCGCCAGCTACGCCTTTCCCACATCATTCGGGGCGATCGTTCCGCGGTTATTCGGGGCCTGGGTGCATGAGTACGCCAATGACGCCGAGACGATCGATGCCCGGCTGATCCAGGGTGTATCCGGCATCGATCAGGTAAAGTTCGAAACGGAAGATCCGGATCGGAATTGGGCTACATTTGGCGCAAGCGTTACCGCCGTTCTGCCGGGACCGGTTCAGCCGTTCGCCACCTTCACGGCCATCGCCGGCAACTCCCATTACCAGAGCTTCGGCGGCACCGGCGGCTTCTACGTATCGTGGTAACGCTGCGGACCTCGTTTACCGCTTGAGGTCCCGAAGGATGTCGGGCCACGACCGCTCCCAGCAGCAGGTGTGATCGTGGTCCTCGACGATGATCAGGTCGGCGCCGAGACGCGATGCGGCGGGTGCCATGAGATGCGGCGGAACGACGCGATCGGCGCTGCCGGCGTAATGCCGCTGTCGGATATGCGGGGGCAAGGGAGCCGCCGTCGCCGGATTGAGC
>CAKZLS010000341.1 GCA_937127205.1 uncultured Rhodospirillales bacterium | reverse complement strand
CCGACAAAATGATCTTGAACGCCTTGGTCACCCGCTCGCGCGTGGCGCCGCCGCCGACATCGAGGAAGTTCGCCGGCGACCCGCCCTTGAGCTTGATGATGTCCATGGTCGCCATGGCCAGCCCGGCGCCGTTGACCATGCAGCCGATGCTGCCGTCGAGCTTGATGTAGTTGAGGTCGTGCCGCGCGGCCTCGAGCTCCGCGGGGTCCTCTTCGGTCTCGTCGCGCAGCTCGGCGACTTCCTTGTGACGGAACAACGCGTTGTCGTCGAAGTTCATCTTCGCATCGAGAGCGATAATCTCGCCGGCGCCGGTGACCACCAGCGGGTTGATCTCCAAGAGGCTGGCATCGAGATCGATAAAGGCTTTGTACAGGCCCATGATGAACTTGACCGCGGCACCCACCTGTTTGCCTTCGAGGCCCAGGCCGAAAGCGATCTTGCGGGCATGGAAAGGCTGGATCCCGATCGCCGGATCGATCGCCTGCTTCAGTATCTTTTCGGGTGTCTTTGCGGCAACCACCTCAATCTCCATGCCGCCCTCGGTTGAGGCGATGATGGTGATCTGTGAGGTCGCGCGATCGATCAGCATGCTGAGATAGAGCTCGCGCTTGATGTCGCAGCCTTCCTCGATATAGACCCGGTTCACTGCCTTACCGGCAGGACCGGTCTGGTGGGTAACGAGGGTCATGCCGAGCATCTTCTCGGCGCTCTCCCACACGTCGTCCAAGGATTTGACCACCTTGACGCCGCCGCCCTTGCCGCGGCCGCCCGCATGGATCTGCGCCTTGACAACCCACACCGGACCGCCGAGATCCTTACCGATGTCCTTGGCCTCGGGGGCCGTGTAGGCAACACCGCCGCGCGGTACCGTGACCCCGTATTTTGCCAGCAACTGTTTTGCTTGGTACTCGTGAATATTCATTTTTTTTCCTCAGTTTTTTATGGGGAGCCGGGCATCCGGCGATAACGCCGGCGCCCGGATTAACTCCTTTACATCAGGCCTTTGGCGACATCGATCAACGTATTGACCGCACCAACCGAGTGATCCAGCATCGCCTTCTCGTCGGCGCTGAGATCAATCTCGATAACCTTTTCCACGCCGCCGCCGCCCAGGACGACCGGCACGCCGACGTACAAACCGTTGAGACCATACTCATTGGTGCAGTAGGCCGCGCACGGAAGCACGCGCTTCTTGTCCTTGAGATAGGCTTCCGCCATGGCAATTCCGGCCGTGGCGGGAGCGTAAAAGGCCGATCCGGTTTTCAGCAGTCCGACGATCTCGGCGCCGCCGTCACGGGTTCGCTGCACGATGGAGTCCAACTTCTCCTGCGTCGTCCATCCCATCTTCACGAGATCGGGAAGAGGAATGCCGGCCACCGTAGAATAGCGGACCAGCGGCACCATGGTGTCGCCATGCCCGCCAAGCACGAACGCGGTCACGTCCTCGACCGAAACGTTGAACTCCTCGGCGAGGAAGCAACGGAAGCGGGCCGAGTCAAGGACCCCTGCCATGCCGACGACCATGTTATGCGGCTGGCCGGTGTATTCGCGAAGGACCCAAACCATGACGTCCAATGGATTGGTAATGCAGATGACGAAAGCGTCCGGACAATGGGCCTTGATACCCTCGCCCACCGCTTTCATGACTTTGGTGTTGATTTCGATGAGATCGTCCCGGCTCATGCCCGGTTTGCGAGCGACACCGGCCGTGACAATGACCACGTCCGAACCGGCGATGTCGGCGTAGTCGTTTGCGCCTTTCAGGCTGACGCTTGCACCTTCGACCGGATTTGCTTGAGCGATATCGAGCGCTTTACCTTGCGGCATTCCCTCCACAATGTCGAAAATGACAATGTCGCCGAGCTCTTTAAGGCTGATCAGATGAGCCAGGGTTCCGCCGATATTGCCGGCGCCAACGAGTGCGATTTTTTTGCGTGCCATGGGTTCTCCCCCTCCAGGTGGGCGGTGATAGTTGACCGCGGCACTGCTTTGCGCAGTGCAAAATTTGAGCGCTGTAAGTAACGCGAATCACTCACAAGGGCAAGGCCAACCGGCCAAACCTCCCCACACATTGGTGTGCTTCGCTCTCGAGAGCGCGCTTTCTGGTCGTTTTGGGACCGGATTGGATTGTCAATGCGATTCAGCTCAGGTGCTGGGTGCCGACATAGGCCTCGCTTTGCATTTCGTGCAAGCGGGAAACCGTGCGCTCGAACTCAAACGCCCCTTGGCCCGACGGGTACAGGTCCTCGGGCTGACGCTCCGCCGAACAGATCAGCTTCACCCGGTGTTCGTACAAGGCGTCGATCAAGGTCACGAAGCGTTTTGCCTCGTTCCGCTTCTCGGGTTTCATTTCCGGAACGCGGGAGAGAAACAGGACATCGTATTTGCTGGCGATGGCGAGGTAGTCGGCGGACCCGCGCGGTTGCTCGCACAGTTCCTGGAAACTGGTAAAGGCAATGCCATCCGAGGCCATGGGAATTTCCAGCGTGCGGCCGTTGACCTCGAGGGTTTCCGGGCGGACATCGGCGCCGTGGGTGAGACGGGCGAAGTAGGACCGCAGCCGGGCCTCCGTGTCCGCCCCAAG